>NZ_JBEZEV010000043.1:0-45947 GCF_040649055.1 Micromonospora sp. NPDC049060 | reverse complement strand
GGTTAGGGGAACCAACGGTGACAGGGCGGTGACCATGGGCGAGGACGTCGGCGTACGGCACGGCCGGCGCCCAGCGGTCCCTGCTCCGGTCAGTCGCGGCCGAGGTCGTGCGGCACGGTGACCGTCACGGTGCAGCCGACCGGGCGGCCGATCTCGTCGTGTCCCGCGTAGGTCAGGGAGTAGACCCTGTCCCCACCGGCGCCGTCGCGTTCGGCCCGCAGCCGACCGCTGGTGCCCGGGGTGCCGACGGTGAAGCCGCTGACGTCCGCGGCGTCGCCGCCGGTCACCGCCGTCAGGTTGAGCGCGTACGGGCCGAGGACCCCGTCGCGCAGGTCCGCCGTCACGGTGACGTCGACCATCTGGTGGTTCGGCGGCCACAGCACCGGCCGGTCCACCACGCAGTCCACGTCGCGGGTGGGCACCGGCCGGTCCAGGGTGGCGACGGCATGGCCGATCGTCGCGGTGAGCCGCCCGCCGGCCTCGTAGTACATGTGCGCGGTGCGCCCCTCGAAATAGAACGTCGGCGCGGCCGAGCGCCCCAGGTCGGGCGCGGCGACCATCGAGTCGTGCACGACGCCGAGGTGGACCTCCCGGTCGAAATTCTCGCCGACGTCCACGGCGTGCATGTTGCCGTCGGCCGCGTGGAAGATCACGAGGTTGCGGCCGTTCCAGCGCAGGAAGAACGGGCCCGAGGCGTTCGGGCCCTGGATGCCCTGCGGGGTGACGATCGGGTCGGGCTGGATCGTCCAGGTGCGCGCGTCCGGGGAGACCGCCCAGCGGATCCGCCGGGACACCGGCCCGGTCGGCCCGGGCGGCGCGGCGGTCGGGTTGTCCATGAAGAGCATCAGGTACCGACCGCCCAGCCGCGGCACGGCGTGCTCGAACACCCGGGCGTAGGAGGTCTCCCCGCCGGTGCTGTCGTCGCGGCTGATCGCCGTCCCGCCGTAGTCGAAGTGGATGCCGTCCTCGGAGGTGGCGTACCGGGTGATCGAGTTCTCGCCGTGGAAGTAGAGGAACAGCTTGCGCTCCCCCTCCACCCAGACGGCGTGCGGGGAGGAGATGTGGCTGACCGTGGAGTAGTGGGGCAGCCAGGTGTTGCCGATCAACGGGTTGGCCCGGTACTCGGTCCACGGACCGTTCATCGAGTCCGCGTACGCCAGGGCGATCCCGCCGGGCCGCTCGTGGGGCGCGTAGTACAGGTAGTAGGTGCCCAGCGGGTTGGGGAAGTAGTCGGCGGCCCGGATGACGCTCGGGAAGATGAACTCGTTTGTCGGGTTGTAGGTCAGGGCGCTCTTGTCGAACGCGGTGCCCGCGTAGGTGAAGCGCGGGAAGTCGAAGGCCGGATCGGCGGCGGCTGGAGCCGCACCGGCCAGCGTGGTCACCAGCATGCCCGCGCCGGCTGCCGCCACGGCGGCGCGACCGGGCACTCGGACGGGTGCTTTCGTCATCGCTGTTCCTGCTCTGTCGGGGGATGGTGGGGCTCCCCCACCGCTCGGGCGGGCCGTCGACGTACGGGGCCGTCGACGGAGGAGCCCAGGAGGTGGGGACGGGTACGCCCGGTGACGAGTGTGGACGCCGCGCAGCACGCCGCAGGGCGGCACGAAGTCACGCTGCGTGAGACGGTCGGCCACCGCGAGGGTGAGCAGGCCGCCCGGGTCAGGTGCTAATACGTATTACCATCAATCCTTCTCGAATGCTGCTCGACCCGGGCGGGTCTTGTCAAGGGGACGGCCGCCAGCCTCGGCCGGGCGGCCCATCGGCTCCGCCGGGAGCCACCCGGTCGCGACGGCGGGGCGGGCCGCCCGGAGCTAATCCGCATTACTCCAGGGAATTCATCTCCGAGAAATCTCTGCGTCCACCTCTTGACACAAACCCGGTCGGCCCGCCAGGCTCCTCCCCAACGCCGAGCGCTAATACGCATTAGCCGCACCGGAAGGACCTGTCGTGCCCTCTACACCCCGACGCGTCACGCAGCGTGACATCGCGCGGCTGGCTGGCGTCAGTCAGGCGACCGTGTCGCTGGTGCTCAACAACCGGGCCGACGCCGACATCCGCATCGCGCCCGAGACCCGCGACCGCGTGCTGCGGACCATCGCGGAGACCGGGTACGCCGCCGATCCCGTCGCCCGCCGGCTCGCCGCTCGGTTCAACCGGATCATCGGCGTCTTCACCTACGAACCCGCCTTCCCCAGCGGCAGCCGCGACTTCTTCCACCCCTTCCTGCTGGGCATCGAGGAGTACGCGGAACGGGCCGGCTGCGACCTGCTGCTGTTCACCAGCGCCCCGGTGGTCGACGGTCGGCGCCGCATCTTCCACCAGGACAACCGGCTCCGCCTCGCCGACGGCTGCATCCTGCTCGGGCAGGAGATCGACGCCGCGGAGCTGCACCGGCTCAACCGCGACGGCTTCCCGTACGTCGCCGTCGGCCGTCGCGACGACGCCGGCGGCCCGGTGCCGTACGTCGGTGCCGACTACGCGACGGCGGTGGGCGAGCTGGTCGCCCTGGCCCTCGCCCGCGGTCACCGGCGCCTGGCCTACCTGAACACGGACCTGACCGCGGAGTCCTCGGCGGACCGGCGGCGCGGGTTCGCCGCGGCCGCGACGGCCGCGGAGAGCGCCCGCCACCTGACGACCGTCGCCCGGGACGCCGAGGCCATCCTCGACGACCTGCTGGCCGACGGGACCACGGTGGCCTTCGTCGAGGACTTCGCCACCGCCGTGGCGCTGGCGCTGGCCAGCCGGCGGCGCGGCCTGGGCGTGCCCGGCGACCTGTCGATCCTGACCCTCGGCGACCCGACGGTCCCGGTCCCCACCGACCTCGCGTTCACCGGATTCCGCATCCCCCGCGAGGAGATGGGCCGGCAGTCGGTCGAGGTCCTCGCCAGCGTCATCGACGGCAGCGCCGTCGGCATCCAGCAGCGGCTCCTGCCCTGCGAACTCGTCGAGGGCGACACCCTCGGCACCCCTGATCGGCGGTCCACCGCAGCTGAGCGGTGACCGTGCAACCCGGAAGGAAGCAAGTGGTACAGATGCGTGCGGACGTCCTCGTCGTCGGGGGCGGGCTGGGCGGGGTGGCGGCGGCGCTCGCCGCGGCCCGGGCCGGCCGGTCGGTCATCCTGACCGAGGAGTTCGACTGGCTCGGCGGGCAGCTCACCAGCCAGGCCGTCCCGCCGGACGAGCACTCCTGGATCGAACAGTTCGGCGCCACCGCGAGCTACCGGGCCCTGCGCACCGGAATCCGCGACTACTACCGCCGGCACTACCCGCTCACCGAGCGGTCGCGGGCCTGGACCGACCTCAACCCGGGAGCCGGCTGGGTGAGCCGGGTCTGCCACGAGCCCCGGGTGGCCGTCGCCGTCATCGAGCAGATGCTGGCGCCCTTCCTCGGCTCCGGCCGGCTGACGGTGCTCCAGCCGTACCGGCCGGTCGCCGCGGAGACCGACGGGGACCGGGTGGTCGGGGTGACCGTCGCGCACCGCGACCGCGACGAGCGGATCGACCTCGTCGCGCCGTACATCCTGGACGCGACGGAGACCGGCGAGCTGCTGCCGCTGACCGGCACCGAGTACGTCACCGGCTTCGAGTCGCAGGCCGACACCGGCGAGCCCAGCGCGCCGGCCGAGGCGCAGCCGATGAACATGCAGGCCGTCTCCGTCTGCTTCGCGCTCGACCACGTCGACGGCGACCACACCATCGAGCGGCCGGCGAACTACGACTTCTGGCGCGACTACAAGCCCGACTTCTGGGGCGACCGGCTGCTGTCCTGGCGGTCGCCGCACCCGCGCACCCTGGAGATCGTCGAGCGCAGCTTCACGCCCAACCCGGACGACGACCCGCTGGCCGTCAACGCCGACCAGCGGCTCAACCCCGGCGACGGCAACCTCTGGACGTTCCGGCGCATCGCCGCCCGGCGCAACTTCACCGACGGCGCGTACGACAGCGACATCACGCTGGTGAACTGGCCGATGATCGACTACTTCGAGGGTCCGGTCATCGACGTGCCGAACGCGTCGTGGCACCTGAGCAAGGCCCGCGAGCTGTCGTACTCGGTGCTCTACTGGATGCAGACCGAGGCGCCCCGGCCGGACGGCGGGACCGGCTTCCCCGGCCTGCGCCTGCGCGGCGACGTGACCGGCAGCCGCGACGGCCTGGCGCAGGCGCCCTACATCCGGGAGTCGCGCCGCATCCGGGCCGAGTACACGGTCGTCGAGCAGGACCTGTCGCTGGCCGTGCGCGGCGAGCACGGCGCGGTCGCCTACCCGGACTCGATCGGCGTCGGGATGTACCGCATCGACCTGCACCCCTCCACCGGCGGCGACAACTACATCGACGTCGGGTCGTGCCCGTTCGAGATCCCGTTGGGCGCGCTGATCCCGCAGCGGGTCGAGAACCTGCTCCCGGCCGGCAAGAACATCGGCACCACCCACATCACCAACGGCAGCTACCGGCTGCACCCGGTCGAGTGGAACGTCGGCGAGGTCGCCGGCCTGCTCGCCGACTTCTGTCTGGCCCGGGGCGAGTCCCCGCGCGCGGTCCGCGGCACCCCCCGCCTGCTGGCCGACTTCCAGGACCGCCTCTCGGCGGCCGGCGTGGAGATGCGCTGGCCCCAGGTCGCGGGCTACTGAACACCCCCGAAGAGGAGAAGATCATGAGATTGGGAAAGGCTGTGCGCGGTGTCGCGGCGACACTGGCCGGCGTCCTCGCGTTGTCCGCCTGCGGCGGCGGTGACGACGCCGCGGACAAGGGTCCCGCCAACCTGCGGATGACCGTCTGGTCGGCCAACGAGGCGCACCTCAAGCTGTTCAACGAGATCGCCGACGAGTACCGCAAGAGCCACCCGGACGTCGCGTCCATCAAGTTCGACCCGCTGCCGTTCGAGAACTACACCACGACGCTGACCACCCAGATCGCCGGCGGCAACGCGCCCGACCTGGCCTGGGTGTTCGAGAACTCGGCCCCCGACTTCGTCGCCTCCGGCGCGCTGCTGCCGCTGGACGAGAAGCTCAAGAAGACCGAGGGCTACCAGTACGACGACATCTCCCCCGCCACGCTCAAGCTCTGGCAGGACGGGGGCAAGCTGTACGCGTACCCGTTCTCCACCTCGCCGTTCGGCGTCTTCGTCAACACCGACATGCTCAAGAAGGCCGGGCAGAAGACCCCGGCCGAGCTGATCGCCGCCGGGCAGTGGAACTGGGACACCGCGCTGACCGTCGCCGGCGCCACCGCCGCGTCGAGCGGCAAGGCCGGCCTGGTGATCCGCGACTTCGACTACAAGGGCTGGGACAACCTGTCGACCCTCTGGACGGGTTGGGGCGCCCAGGCGTGGAGCGAGGACGGCAAGTCCTGCGGCTTCGCCGCCCCGGAGATGGTCGAGGCGATGACCACCCTGCACAAGGCGATCTTCACCGGCAAGGCGCTGCCCGGCCCGGGTACGACCGCCGACTTCTTCGCCGGTGACGCCGCCATGACGGTCACCCAGATCTCCCGCGCCTCGCTGCTGAAGCCGGACGGCTTCGGCTGGGACCTGGTGCCGCTGCCGGCCGGGCCGAAGGGCAACTACTCGGTGGTCGGCCAGGCCGGCGTCGGCGTGATGAAGAAGAGCAAGCACGCGGACGCGGCGGCGGACTTCCTCGCCTTCCTGACGAACCCCACCAACTCGGCCAAGCTGGCCCAGTTCTTCCCGCCGCCGCGCCAGTCGCAGCTCACCGCGGAGACGCTGGCCAAGACGAACCCGACGCTCAAGCCCGAGCAGTTGCAGAAGGTCGTCATCGACGGCATCACCAACGGCGTGGTGAAGCCCAGTCACGCCGGGCAGGCCGAGCTGAGCCAGCAGGTGCGCGCCGGGCTCGACCCGCTCTGGAAGGCCGACGCGGACGTCAAGGCCGTCCTCGAGGGTGTCTGCACCAAGATCCAGCCGCTGCTGGCGAAGTAGGGCAGTCTGACCATGTCCCAGACGGACACGACGGTGGGCGGGGTCGAGGCCCCGCCCACCCGGGACCGGTCGCGGCCGTACTGGACCAGCCGCCGCCGCGACCAGCTCACCGGTTACCTGTTCATCGCTCCCCAACTGCTCGGCAGCGTCGTCTTCGTGATCCTGCCGCTGATCCTGGTGGTCTGGTACAGCCTGCACGAGTGGAACGTGCTGGCCGGCACGTTCGAGTTCGTCGGCACCGAGAACTACGCGAACCTCGCCGACGACACGAACCTCGGCTCGGTGCTGCGGGCCACCGGCCTGTTCTCGGTCGGGCTGGTGGTGTTCAACCTCGGCCTGGCCCTGCTGCTCGCCGTACTGCTCAACCAGAAGCTGCGCGGGACGATCGTGTTCCGCACCCTGTTCTTCTCCCCCGTGGTCGTCTCGCTGGTCGCCTGGACCATCGTGTGGGGGTTCCTGCTGCAGGACAACGGCGGCGTGAACGGCCTGCTCGACACGGTCGGCGTGGACGGGCCGAACTGGCTGCGCGGTGAGGGCACCGCCATGTTCTCGGTCGTCGTGGTGCAGGTGTTCAAGAACGTCGGCCTGAACATGGTGCTCTTCCTGGCCGCGCTCCAGGGCGTGCCGGCCGAGCTGTACGAGGCCGCCGAGGTGGACGGGGCCAGCCGGCTGCGCCAGTTCTGGCGGATCACCGTACCGATGATCAGCCCGACCATCCTGCTCACGTCGATCATCACG
Organism: Micromonospora sp. NPDC049060; assembly: GCF_040649055.1. Classification (NCBI taxonomy): domain Bacteria; kingdom Bacillati; phylum Actinomycetota; class Actinomycetes; order Micromonosporales; family Micromonosporaceae; genus Micromonospora; species Micromonospora sp. NPDC049060. The sequence continues at coordinate 39,277 of NZ_JBEZEV010000043.1, read as the reverse complement.
GTGGTCGGCTCGTTGCAGGTGTTCGCGCAGATCGCGGTGCTCACCCAGGGCGGCCCCGGCACCTCGACCACGGTGCTCGTCTACTACCTGTACCAGCAGGCGTTCCAGTTCCACCACTTCGGTTACGGCGCCACCCTGTCGATCGTCCTGTTCGTCATCGTGCTCGCGCTCACCGTGCTCCAGTGGCAGATGCGTAAGAGGTGGGTCCACCATGAGTCGTGAGCTGTCGCGCCGGACCAAGCTGGTGCTCTACGGGGTGCTGATGGTCCTGGCGGTCCCGTTCGTCTTCCCGACCTGGTGGATGGTCACCTCGTCGCTGAAGCCGGTGGCGGACATCTTCGCCTTCCCGCCGAAACTGCTGCCGGTCGACGCGGAGCTGGACGCGTACCGGCGGGTGTTCGAGTTGCAGCCGTTCGGTCAGCAGTACCTGAACAGCCTCTACATCGCGCTGGTGGTCACCGTCGGCACCCTGGCTGTGGCGGCGCTGGCCGGGTACGCCTTCGCCCGGATCCGCTTCCGTGGCCAGAACGTGCTCTTCCTGGTGATCCTCGCCGGCCTGCTCATCCCGAGCGAGGTGACGATCGTGCCGCTGTTCCAGATGTTCTTCAAGCTGGGCCTGGTCGACACCCACTGGCCGCTGATCCTGGTGCCGATCCTCGGGGCGCCGAGCGTGCTGGCGACCTTCATCATGCGGCAGTTCTTCATCAGCCTCCCCGGCGAGTTGGAGGAGGCGGCCCGGGTGGACGGGCTGGGGCGGTTCGCCACCTTCTGGAAGATCGCCCTGCCGCTGTCCCGGCCCGCGCTGGGCGCGGTCGCCATCTTCACCTTCCTGCACAGCTGGAACCTCTACCTGGAACCGATCGTGTTCCTCTCCTCGCCCGAGAAGTTCACCCTGCCGCAGGCGCTCACCCAGTTCGTCGACGCCTACGGCGGCCCGATGTGGAACGTCCAGCTCGCCGCGGCGTCGATGACCGCGCTGCCGGTCCTGGTGGTCTTCGTCATCGCGCAGAAGCAGTTCGTCGAGGGCCTGGCGCACACCGGGCTCAAGGGATGACGGTGCCGGCGGCCCTGGTGGGCCTCGACATCGGCGGCACCAAGACGGCGGCGGCGCTGGTCGGACCCGACGGGCAGGTGCTCGGGCGTCGCCTGGCGCCCACCCCGGCCGGGTCGGGGCCGGCGGCCGTGCTGGACACCGCCGCGGGGCTCGTCCGGGAGCTGCTCGATTCGGGCGGCGCCGGCCCGGTCGGCGTGGGCACCGCCGGCACGGTCGATCCGGGCACCGACACCATCCGGTACGCCACCGACAGCCTGCCCGGCTGGGCCGGCACACCGGTCGCCGACGAGTTGGCCGGGCGGCTGGCCCGGCCGGTCCGGGTCACCAACGACGTGAACGCCGCCGCGCTCGGCGAGAGCTGGGTCGGCGCGGGCCGGGACCGGCGGGACCTGGTGCTGGTCGCGGTCGGCACGGGCCTGGGCGGCGCGATGCTCCAGCACGGCCGGATCTCCACCGGTGCCCGGGGCGGCGCCGGCGAGGTGGGGCACCTCCCGGCTCCCGGCGCCGAGCGGCTGCGCTGCGGGTGCGGCCGGTACGGGCACCTGGAGGGCATCGCCTCGGGCACGGGACTCTCCGGCGCGTACGCCCTCGAGACCGGTGAGCGGATCACCGGGCGGGCCGTGGCCGAGCGGGCGGCGGCCGGTGAACCGATCGCCCGGGAGGTGGTGGACCGCGCCGCCACGGCCCTCGGCCGGGCGCTCGCGGGGCTGGTCGCCCTGCTCGATCCGCAGGCGGTGGTGCTCGCGGGCGGGGCGGCCGACGCCCTGTTCCCCGGCGCCCGCGCCGCCTTCACCGCCGAACTACCCGCGGCCTGGGCGGACGTGTCCCTGCTCCCGGCGGCGCTCGGCGCGGACGCGGTCGTCGTCGGCGCCGCCCGGCTGGCGGGCCTCCCGGGCCCCGGCCGGCAGGCGGACGGCAGCTCCGCCGTGGTCACCGACGAGAGGACGAGAACGTGAGTGTGTTCGACGAGCTGGCCGGCGGCCTCGTGGTCTCCTGCCAGCCGGTGCTCGACGACCCCGACGACCCGATGCGCGACCCGTACGTGCAGGCCCGGGTGGCCGCGGCGGTGGTACGGGGCGGCGCGGTCGCCGTCCGGGCCAACGGCACCGCCGACGTCCGGGCCATCCGCGCCGCCGTCGACGTGCCGGTCATCGGGCTGCACAAGCAGGGCGTCGAAGGGGTCTTCATCACCCCGACGGCGGCGCACGCGCTCGACGTGGCCGCGGCCGGGGCGCACATCGTCGCCGTCGACGCCACCGACCGTCCCCGCCCGGACGGGCGCAGCTTCGCCGACACGGTCCGGGCGGTCCGGGAGCGCAGCGACGCGCTGGTCCTCGCCGACGTCTCCACCGTCGAGGAGGGGGTGGCCGCCGTGCGGGCCGGTGCGGACGCCGTCGCGACCACCCTCTCCGGCTACACCCCGGCCAGCCCGCCGACCGACGGGCCGGACCTGACGCTGGTGGCCCGGCTCGCCGACCTGCTGGCGGTGCCGGTGATCGCCGAGGGCCGCTACCGCAGCGCCGAGCAGATCGGGCAGGCGTTCGCGGCGGGCGCCCACTCCGTGGTGATGGGCAACGCGATCACCTCGCCGCTGTGGCTCACCCGTCGCCTGGTGCCGGCCACCCCGGCGGGCGCCCGGCTCACCTGACGGCGCGGGTGCGCCGCGGCGCCGCGGCGGTGGTCCCGGGCACGACGGCGCAGGGCAGGCTGCGTTGCAGGGCGTCGGCGCTCGGCGCGGGACCGACCAGCTGTTCGAAGAGCAGTCGCACGGCCCCCGCGCCCATCTGCTCGCGGGGGATCCGGAAACCGGTCCAGTCGATGTCGCCGGGACTGCCGTCCTCGGCGTCGCCGAGCTGGGCCAGCGACAGGTCCCCGGGGACGGACATCCCCCGGGCCAGCGCCGCCGCCCGGATCCGCGGGGCCAACCCGGACGGCCAGACGACCGCCGCGGTGAGGCCGTTGTCGTCGAGCAGGTCGAGTGCCTCGCCGCCGGTCAACCCGGCGCCGTCCAGCACGACCGGGCGGCTGCGGGCGGCGCGTACCGCCTGCTGGTAGCCCTGGGCGCGGTCGGCCGACGGCTCGTCCCGGCGCAGGTCGCCGAGGAAGCCGACCCGTTCGTGGCCGAGGGCGAAGAGCCGCTCGACCACCTCGCGGGTGGCGGTCACGTAGTCGGCTCCGACGTACGGCACGATGCCGGCGTCGGACTCGCGTCGACCGATGAAGGCGAACGGGAAGTCGCGGCCGAGCAGGTCCGCCAGGTCACGCTTGTCGTCGTGGCGTCCGAGCAGGACGCAGCCGTCGGCGACGCCGAGCCGGCGGGAACCGTCGCCGAGCAGGCGCCGCCCCTGCCGGGACGGGGTGCTGGTGAAGAAGAGCAGGTCGCAGTCGAGCTCCTCGGCCTGCGCCTCGACCCCCACCAGGAACGGGTGGTAGAAGTCCCGGCTGTCGCGCGGGAAGACCGGCTCGTAGGTGAAGACGCCGATGATCCGGGTGCGTCCCCCGGCCAGGCGTTGGGCGGCCGGGTTCGCGACGTACCCGGTCATCCGGATGGCGTCGAGCACGCGTTGACGGGTCTGCTCACCGACGCGTCGGCGACCCGTGTCGCCCTCCTTGAGGATCAGTGACACGGTCGCCTGGCTGACCCCGGCGAGCCGGGCGACGTCGGCCTGGGTGGCCCGTCCGTTGGTGCCTGGCATCGTTGTCACCTCCGTGTCCCGGCCGCTCGCCGGGGGCCCGCTCCCGCGCCGTCGCCCCGGCTGGTCATGCGCATGACCACACGATCGCACACGGCGACGTCTCGGGAGCGGGCTGCCGTGAATGATCAGCCCACCGGCCGGCGCAAGTCAATGTTACGCGGGGGTTTCATATTCTGGCGACCCGACCCTTGACAGCTCGGGCCTGCGGAAACATTCTGGTTATGCGCATGACCACATGGTCGCCGACCGGTCCCGACAGGGGCAGGAAAGGCGTACCGATGATCCAAGCTCCACCCCGGCGGGCAGCCGGCCGCCGACCCCCAGCGGGCCGGGCACGGGTCGGCATGCTGGCCGGTTCCCTCCTCCTGGCCGCCACGGCCGTGGCGCCGGCGGTCGCCGCCCCGCCGGCGGCAGCCCCCACCCCACCGACCGCCTCGACCTCCGTCTACCGGAGCATGCCGACCGACCCGACCGCTGTCGTCCTCGGCAGCGCACAGTTCCCGGTGCACGGCGACGGCGTCGGCGACGACACGGCCTCGGTGCAGGCCGCCATCGACGAGGCCTCCCGCCGGGGCGGCGAGAACTGGCTGGGCAACATCGTCGGCGGGGCACGCAACGTCACCGTCGGTGACGGCGGCGGCGTGGTCTTCGTGCCGCAGGGGCGTTACCGCCTCTCCCGGCAGGTGGACCTGCACGCCTCGGTACGCCTGATCGGGTTCGGCGCCGCGCGGCCCGAGTTCGTCCTCGGCGAGTCCACCCCCGGCTTCCAGGACGGCAACCAGTCCTTCCTCTTCGCCGCGCTGCGCCGGCCCTTCCAGCCCGGCGCGGCCCGCAGCTTCGGCAACAACGACACCTTCGGCACCGGCCTGGTCAACCTGGACATCCGGATCGGGCCCGGCAACCCCGCCGCGGTGGCCGTACGCTTCAGCGGCGCCCAGATGTTCGTCCTCCAGGACCTCGACATCCACGTGGGTACGGGATACGCCGGCATCGACCACAACGCCAACCTGATCCAACGGGTCAACGTGTACGGCGGCACGGTCGGCATGCTGGCCTTCGCCGCCTCGCCCGGCTGGCAGACCACGCTGCTGGACACCACATTCACCGGTCAACGCGAGGCGGCCGTCAAGCTGCACACGGACAGCAAGCTGAGCCTGATCCGCAACCGCTTCGCCGACTCGCCGGCCGGCATCGTCGCCACCCCGAACCAGACCCAGCGCCTCTACGTGCAGGACTCGGTCTTCGAGAACATCAGCGGGGCGGCGATCACCCTCAACGACAGCGAGTCCGTCGCGGGTGGCAGCGAGCCGGAACTCGTCCGCGCCCAGAACCAGCTCAACGTGGTCGACACCGGGGTCACCGGCACCGGTGCGCTGCTGACCACCGTGCCCAGCGGACGCACCTGGGTCGGCCCCGGCCCGTCGTACCTGGTGCGCGACGCCACGCTCGGACTCCGGGTCGACGACGCGCTCGGCGACACCGAACGGCGTACCGACGGCGTCCTGGTCTCCGCGACAGCGGCCGCGCCGCCGAGCTTCGCCCGGCTGCTGCGCACCGACGCGCCCCTGCCACCGGCCACCGACGGCTGGGTCAACGTGGTCGAGTACGCCGCCGCCAGGGGCGTCACGGTCGGCAGCGGCACCAGCGACGACCACGCCATCTTCCAGCGGGCCCTCGACGAGCACGACACCGTCTACGTGCCGATGGGGCAGTACCTGATCGGGAACACCCTGCGGCTGCGGCCACAGAACAACCTGATCGGCCTGCACCCCCGCCAGACCTGGCTGAAGCTGCCGGAGAGCGCCGCCGGATTCACCGACCCGCAGCGGCCCAAGGCGATGATCCAGACCCCGCTCGGCGGGCGGAACCAGGTCACCGGCCTCGGCCTGGACTCCGCGCAGCAGACCGCGGGCTCGGTGCACGTGCACTGGCGCTCCGGTGAGCGCAGCTACCTCGCCGACATCGCCACCCAGTTCGTGAAGTGGCACCCGGAGCAGACCGCGCCCGGCGACCCCGGCGCCGGTGATCCCGGATACCAGTACCGGGGCCGGCACAGGTACAGCTTCTGGGTGCAGGGCGGCGGCGGGACCTTCGCCAACATCTGGAGCGTCGCCGGCTGGGCCGACAACGGGTTCCTCGTCGAGGACACCTCGGTGCGCGGCCGGATGTACGAGGTCTCCGTCGAGCACCACGAGCACCGCGAGGTCGTGCTGCGCCGCGTCCGCAACTGGCAGCTGCACGCGCTGCAGACCGAGGACCACATCTACGGCTGGCGGTCCCAGGCCGTCGAGCTGGACGACGTGCACGACGTCCTGTTCGGCAACACGGTCTTCTTCCGGGTGGCCACCGTGCAGGGCCCGTACCCGTACGCGGTGGGACTGCGCGACAGCAGCGGCATCGTGATCCGGGGCACCCGGGGCTACCGGCCGGACAACGTGGCAAACACCCGGTGGGGCGCCACCGTCGCCGACGTGACGACCGGCCGGACGGTGCCGGAGATCGAGGTGGCGTACCTGGGGGTCGGGGTGACCGGCAGGAAGGCCGACCCGGCCGGCGCCCACGTCGCGCTGGACACGCCGGAGATCCGGGTGCTGCCCGGCCGGGCCGGGAGCGCCGTGCTGCGGGTACGCAACGACGGCCCCGCCCCGCTCACCGCCCTGACGGTCGGCGTCGACGCGCCGCCCGGCTGGCAGGTGCGGGCGCGGCCGGAGACCACCCGGCTGCCCGCGGGCGCCACCACGCCGGTCGCGGTGAGCGTGCAGGTCCCCGCCGACGCGGTGACCGACGGCACGGTCCGGTTGACCGTCGCGTTCACCCGGGGCAACCACCGGCAGGAGATCACGCAGACCCTGCGGGTGGGCGTGGCCGGGGAGAACCTCGCCCGGGGCGCCGCGGTGCAGGCGAGTTCGGTGCTCTCCAGCAACGTCGCCGCCAACGCGGTGGACGGTGACCGGACGGGCGCCCGCTGGATCTCCGGCTCGGCCGACCCGGCACCGTCGCTCACCCTGGATCTCGGTGGGCCGGCGGAGCTCCAGCGGCTCGACCTCTACAGCGGGGTGGCCGGCTCGGAGAGCCTGCGGGTGCGGGCGTTCCGGGTGGAGGCCCTGGTCGACGGGGCCTGGACGACCATCGGTTCGGCCGGGGCGAACACCGCCAGCCCGGCCCGGGTCGACCTCGCCGGCGCGCCGACCGGGATCCGACAGGTCCGGCTCGTGTTCACCGAACCCAGCCCGACCGACGGGCTGGCCCGGGTCTTCGAGGTGGAGATCCACGGCCTCCGCTGACGCTCAGGGAACGGGCCCGGGGCAGCAGACCGTCAGCGCCCCGGGCACCACCCGCACCTTGAGCTTCGTGACCTCTCCCCGGGCGCCGCCGTCCAGCTCGTACGTGCGGGGCGCGGCGAGCCGGACCTTGATCCTGCGGCCCCGGGTGATCCGCACGAACGGCGACTCCTCCGAGCGGCCGGCGGCCATCCGGCCGAGGGTGCGCGCCCAGTCCACCGCGCCGTCGGCGGTCGACACGCCGACCTCCAGGCAGCCGTCGTCGGGGCGGGCGTCGTCGAACGCCGGGATGCCGCCGGTGATCGTGCCGACGTTGCCGAACAGCACGCAGCTCGCGTCGCCGTCGAACCACTCCGTGCCGTCGACGGTGATCCGCGTGCCGACCAGTTCGCCCCGGACGTGCCGCAGCCCCGTCCACATGTAGGCGAGGCGACCGAGCTTGCCCTTCAGCGTGCGGTCCGCCTCGCGGATCAGGTCGCCGTCGAAGCCGGCACCGGCCATCACGGCGAAGTGCTCGCCGTTGAGCCGGCCCAGGTCGAGACAGCGGCGCCGGCCGTGCAGGCCGATGCGGACGGCCTCGGGGAGGTCCTCCGGCACGCCCAGGTTGGCGGCGAAGAGGTTGGCGGTGCCGGCGGGCAGGATCGCCATCGGGACGCCGGAGCCGGCGAGGGTGTCGGCGCAGCGCTGCACCATGCCGTCGCCGCCCCACACGAAGACCAGCTCGGCGCCCTTCTTCAGCGCCTTGCGGACCTTCTTCGGCGCCTTGCGGCTCTTCGGCACCTCGTACCAGACGAGGTCCTCGACGCCCGCGCCCGCCAGCTCCGCGCGCAGCTCGTCGAGGCCGCCGCCGAGGGTCTTCTTCCGGTGTGCGACGACCGCGACCGTGCCCACCCGGACGGCGGTCGCCGGCTCGTCGCCGACCGTGCTGCTCGTGCCCATGACCGCCGTGGTACCCGGCCGGCACGGTTTCCACGCCCGGCCGACGGGCAGGGCCGACGGTACGGCGAGGCCGGTCCGACCACGGGCGCGGGTGTGGCCGGTCGGCGCGGCGCCTCGGCGTGCGCCCCGCCGACCGGCCCGCCGGCGCGGCGGCGGTACGGGCGAGGGGAACCGCCTCACCGCCGGGCCGGACGCCGCCCCCGGGTCGACACGAACTGGTAGGACATCACGACGAACCCGGGGTCGCGCAGCAGCCGACGGAACGCCTCCAGCTGGCCGGGCGACACCCCCGCCTCGATCAGCTCCGGCGCCAACTGCCGGGAGTTCGTCTCGTACAGCGACGCGCCGAGCGAGCCACCGGGCCAGCTCTCGGAGTGGGTGACCGTGTCGACCTCGATGAGTCCCGCCGACGCGAGGTGGGCGTGCACGTCCTGCGCCCAGGCCAGGTCCGCGCCGTGGCTCTGCAGGACGCCGAGCATCGCGTCCGTCACGTGGGTGAAGAGCTTCGCCGCGTCGTCGCTCGGCGCGGTCAGTACGCGCAGCGGGGCCGTGCAGTCGAACTCCTCGACCACCAGCCACCCGCCCGGGGCCAGCGCGCCGGCCAGTGAGGCCAGTACGCGCCGCCGCTCCGGCAGGTGGAGCAGCACGAGCCGGGCGTGGATGAGGTCGAAGGCGTCGCCGGGCGGCGGCTCGCTGCGCACGTCGTGCCGCCGGACGTCGAGGTTTCCCGCGGGGGCGAGGTGGGCGACATCGATGTCGGTCGCCAGCACGCGCCCCGCCGGGCCGACCGCCCCGGCCATGCTCCGGGCGACCGAGCCCCCGCCGGCGCCGACCTCCCAGCACACGCCGCCCGGGGTGAGCACCGGGGCGCCGATCCGGGCCGCGGTGATCGGGTCCAGGAAGGACTCCAGCGCCCGTAGCTGGGGCACCGCCTCCGGGGAGCCGTTGTCGAAGGTGTACTCGGTGTCACGGATGTCTGTCGGCATCGTCGCTCGTTCCTGTCGAAGGCGGTCGGGTCAGGTGCGCGGGGCCGGCCGGGCACCGGGCACCGGTCGGGAGCCGGCAGCTCCGCGACGGCGGCGACGCTGAGCATCGCCGCCAGGCGGCCCGGCTCGGCCCGGGCCTCGTCCGCCGGGCGGTCGTAGACCACCCGGCCGTACTCGAGCACCGCGATCCGGTCCGCGATCTCGACGGCGTGCTGGAGCTGCTGCTCGACGAGGAGCACGGCCAGCCCGGTCCTGGCCAGGGTGCCGACGAGGTCGCGTACCCGGGCGGCCAGGCCGGGCGCCAGCCCTTCGCACGGCTCGTCCAGCAGCAGCACCCGGGGCTGGCCGAGCAGGGCCCGGGCGATCGCCAGCATCTGCTGCTCGCCGCCGGAGAGCTGGTCGCCGCGATGGCGCAGCCGGGCCGCCAGCCGGGGCAGCAGCTCCAGGACCCGCGCGACGGTCCACCCCTCGGTCGACGGGTGTGAAGACGTGACTTCGGAGCGTAGTCGCCGGCCGGAGGCCGCCGGCCGGGCCGCGGCGACCCCACGGGTCCGCGCGCAGCCGATCGGGCGCCGCACGGCACGGTCCGACGCCCCCGCCCGCAGAACAGGACCGACGCCGCCACGAGACGGCTGGTCACCCGGCGACGGGCGCCGCCGGAGCACCGGACGGTACCGTCGTGTCGAGGACCACCGGCAGGCTGCGGTGCGCGCGGAAGGCGATGTTGACCTTGTACGAGCGGCGATGGCCGGGGGCCAGGCGCAGTCCGGGAACCGCTCGGCAGAGCCGGGTCAGCGCCATTTCCGCCTCCAGCCGGGCCAGCGCCGCGCCGATACAGAAGTGCGGCCCGTGCCCGAACGAGAGGTGCCCGTCCGCGTCGGACCGGTGCGGATCGAATTGTTCCGGCCGGGCGAACACCGCCGGATCCCGGTTGGCGGCGCCGATCAGCAGCAGGCAGCGCGCACCCGCCGGAATGGTGACGCCGTCCAGGGTGACGGGTCGGCGGGTCACCCGCAGCCAGCCGTCGATGGCGGGCGCGAAACGCAGCGTCTCGGTCAGGAACGCGGGTATCCGGCGCGGGTCCTCGCCGAGTTCCCGCCACCGGCCCGGGCCCGACAGCGCCTGGTCGAGCGCGTGGGCGAGCAGCCCGGCCGTGGTCTCGTGCCCGGCGACCAGGAGGTTGAACACGATGCTCGACACCTCGGCCACCGTGAGCACCTCGTCGTCGCCGTCGCGGTACGCCAGCAGCTGGCTGACGTAGTCGTCGCCGTGCCGGCCACCGCCGAGTCGGGCGGCGACCAACCGCTCGCAGTAGCACCAGAACTCCCACAGGTCCCGGGCCAGCCGGACCTGCTCGGCCGGGTCCGGCTGTCCCCAGAGCAACGCGATCTGGCCGTCCCCCCAGGCCCTGACCCGCCCGACGTCCTCCTCCGGTACGCCGAGGATGTCGAGCAGGACCAGCAGGGGCAGTTCGGTGGTGAACTCGCCGACGAGGTCCGCCCGCCCGTCGGCGCGGCCGACGAGCCGGGACACCAGTTCGTCGACCCGGCGCTCGACGATCGCGCCGTACCGGCGCTCGACGCGTTCGGCGGTGTTGGCGAAGGTCGCCCGCAGGGCCCGGCGGGTCCGGGGGTGCACCGGGGGGTCCGCGGCGGCAGTGGTGGGCGGCGCGTCGATGCGGGCGATGAACTCCATCGCCTCGGGGCAGACGTCGTAGATCGGGGCGAGAGTGAGGGCGTTGCCGAAGGCCTCCCCGTCACCGAGCGCGCGGCGCACGTCGGCGTGCCGGGTGATCAGCCACAGCCCCAGCTCCGGGTCGTGGCGCACCCCCTCGGGCTCGTCGAGGAGCCGCCGCCACACCTGCGCCGGATCGGTCAGATACGCCCCCGCGAACGGATCCAATCGCATGACCGCCTCCTCGAGCGCCATGGCCGCGAACGGAATCGCCTAACGACTCCCGGGGCTCCGGTTACCGCCGCACGCTTCACGGTGCGCCAATTCCGGGAGCAAGTCAATATCGGCGTTCTTCAATGCGGCGGTACGCAATTTCCACGCCTTCGGCCACGCGCGCACCACGTCGCCCTGCAAGTTGCGGAATGTTCCTTGCCCGCTGGTCGCGACGTTGAACACGGTAGACGACGCAACGGCCGGCGGCCGGGCACTGCGTCGCGACACGGCCCCGCGTGTCCCGCGCGGCCGGGCGGAAAGGCGGTGTGGCATCGACCGAGTACCGGGGCGTGAAAGGCCGGCGTTCATACCCGCCAGAAACACGATTCACGACACGTTCCGTGAACGGCCGACCGATTACCCGAAGGAGTTTCCTGGGCAGGGAGCGCATATTCCGGCGGACGGCTCGGGGCCATGCGGGCGGCGCGACGCGGGCGGCGGGTGGGATCGTCGAGCAGGCCGACGCGCGGGGCGGCCCGTCCCGGCGGTCCGGGGGACGGGCCGGTGTGCGAGCCGACCGGTCACGGGCCGGCCGGCGGCACCCCGCCGGCCGGCCCGTGCGTGCCGCTAGAGGGTACGGGCGAGCCGGTCGGCGAGCATGCGGGTGAACCGGGACGGGTCGGCCAGTTCCCCGCCCTCGGCGAGCAGCGCCAGGCCGTGGAGCAGCTCGGCGGTCTCCTTCAGCGACTCCTCCGTGCCGCCCTGCTCGTGCGCCTTGCGCAGCCCGGTGACCAGCGGGTGCCCGGGGTTGAGCTCCAGGATCCGCTTGACCGTCGGCACCTCGTGCCCCATCGCCCGGTACATCTTCTCCAGCGTCGGGGTGATGTCGTGGGCGTCGCCGACGACGCAGGCGGGCGAGGTGGTCAGCCGGGAGGAGAGGCGGACCTCCTTGACGGAGTCGGCGAGGGTGGCGCCCATCCAGGTGAGCAGGTCGGCGAAGTCCTTGCGCTGCTGCTCGCGCTCGGCCTCGGCCTCCTTCTTCTCCTCCTCGGTGTCGAGATCCACCTGGCCCTTGGCGATGGAGCGCAGCGTCCGGCCGTCGTACTGGCCGACGCGCTCGATCCACACCTCGTCGACCGGGTCGGTGAGCAGCAGCACCTCGTAGCCCTTGGCGCGGAACGCCTCCATGTGCGGCGAGTTCTCGATCATCGTGCGCGAGTCGCCGGTGGCGTAGTAGATGTCGCTCTGCCCGTCCTTCATCCGGCCGACGTAGCCGGCGAGGTCGGTGGGCTCGGCCGGATCGTGGGTGGAGGCGACCGACAGGATCTCCAGGAGCGTGTCCCGGTTCTCCGTGTCGTCGATCAGGCCCTCCTTGACGGCGGCCCCGAACTCCGTCCAGAAGGTCCGGTAACGCTCGGCGTGGTTGGCCTTCATGTCCTTGACGGTGGACAGGATCTTCTTGACCAGCCGGCGGCGGACGACCTGGATCTGCCGGTCCTGCTGGAGGATCTCCCGGGAGATGTTCAGCGACAGGTCGTGCGCGTCCACGACCCCCTTGACGAAGCGCAGGTAGTTCGGCATGAGCGCTTCGCAGTCGTCCATGATGAAGACGCGCTTGACGTAGAGCTGCACGCCACGGCGGCCCTGCGGAGCGAACAGGTCCAGCGGCGCGTGCGACGGGATAAACAGCAGGGCCTCGTACTCGAAGGTGCCCTCGCCCCGCATGTGCACGATGTCCAGCGGGTCCGCCCAGTCGTGGCTGACGTGCTTGTAGAACTCCTTGTACTCGGCCTCGTCGACCTCGTCGCGGGAGCGGGCCCAGAGCGCCTTCATCGAGTTGAGCGTCTGGGTCTCGGTGCTCGTCTCGTCGCCCTCGCCGGGGCGCTCGACGGTCATCCGGATCGGCCAGGCGATGAAGTCCGAGTAGCGCTTGACGATCTCCCGGATCGTCCAGTCGGCGGTGTAGTCGTGCAGGTTGTCCTCGTCGTCGGCCGGCTTGAGGTGCAGGGTCACCGACGTGCCCTGCGGCGCCTCCTCCACCGACTCGACGGAGTACGTGCCCTCACCGGCCGACTCCCACCGGGTGCCGCCGCTCTCCCCCGCCCGGCGGGTAACCAGCTCCACCCGGTCGGCGACCATGAACGCCGCGTAGAAGCCCACGCCGAACTGGCCGATCAGCTCCTGCCGCGCCCCGGCGTCGGAGGATTCGCGCAGCTTGCGCAGCAGCTCGGCGGTCCCGGACTTGGCGATCGTGCCGATCACCTGCACGACCTCGTCGCGGGACATGCCGATGCCGTTGTCCCGGACGGTCAGCGTGCGCGCCGCCTTGTCGACCTCGATCTCGATGTGCAGGTCGGAGGTGTCGGCCTCCAGTTCCTTGTCGACCATCGACGCCAGGCGCAGCTTGTCCAGCGCGTCCGAGGCGTTCGAGATCAGTTCACGCAGGAAGACGTCCTTGTTCGAATAGATCGAGTGGACCATCAGCTGGAGCAGCTGACGCGCCTCGGCCTGGAACTCCAACGTCTCGGCCCGGTTGCTCACACCGTGTCCTTTCATCCTCGAAAGCCCACCGAAGGTTCGCGGAAAGGATACGAGCCGTCGCCGACGGCGAGACGACGGGACCGCGCAACGTCGGCTGGCGTCGCGTTGCCCCCGCGCCCTACCGTCACAGGTGGCGTCGACGTGGCCGCCGCAGAAGCCGAGGGCTGGTGCGACCGCCGCGGCGGGCGGTCAGTACGGTAGGGATGTGTCTCTATGGATGGCCGCGATGTGGGGACTGGTCGGCAGCGCGGTGGCCGAGGCGCTGAACCTCTCCGGGATGATGCGCCCGACCAGCGAGTCCGGGGGCCGGTGGCAGTGGCCGTGGCGGGACCGGCGGGACGCCCCGATCGTCGTGTTCGCGGTGCTGCTCAGGACCGTGGCCGGCACCGGCCTCGCCGCCGCGGCCGGGGCGGGTGGCCTGGCCACCACGGCCTTCGCCAGCTTCACCTTCGGGGTCGCGGCGCCACTGGTGATCGCCAAGATGTTCGACCAGGTCCGGGTGACGGAACGACCGGCCGACAGCGGCCGGGACGGCACGAGCGGCGAGCACGATGACGCCGCGTGAGGACCTGCTGGGCAGGTTCGTCGCCGCGCTGGCCGCCCGCCCGGCCACCACCGCCACGGCCGTTCCCGTACCGGCCCGGACGCGGCTCGCCGCCGCGCTGGCCGCACGGCCGGTCGCCGCACGCAGCACCGGCCCGCTTCCTGACCCCGACGCCGAGGACGGCGACGGCGGGAAGCTGACCCACCGGGTCAGGGCCGTGCTCGCCGGCCTCCTCGGCGTCACCACGGACCAGCTGCGCGTCGACGCCGACGGCGACGTGGGCATCCGCGCCGGCTCGGCCATGATCTTCGTACGGGCGCAGGACGACCCGCCGCTGGTCGACGTGTTCTCTCCGCTGCTCACCGGCGTCGAGGAGACCGAGTCCCTGTACCGGCGGCTCTCCGACCTCACCAACGGGCTCGTGATCGGGCGCGTGTACTGCACCGGCGACACGGTCTGGGCGTCCATCCCCGTCTTCGGGCAGGACTTCGCGCCCACCCATCTGCTGCTGGCCCTGCGGGCCATGATCGCGCTCGCCGACGACCTCGACGACCAACTCCGGCGGGAGTTCGGCGGCAGCCGCTTCTTCGGCCCGGAGTCCGCCGGGCTGGTGGCGGTGCCCGACCCGACCGGCTACCTGCGCGATCTCGACCGGGCCGGCGCGAACGGGGCGGGCAGCGTCCTGGTCGACCTGCTGGCCGACCGGGGGCGGACGGAGGAACTGCGGATCCGTGCCGAGCACGGCGACTGGCACGCCGCCGCCCGCCTCGCCGCGCTGCTCGCTGGGGAGGGCCGCACCGACGAGGCCGAACGGTACTGGCGGATCGCCGCCGAGCAGGGCGATCCACGCGCCCGCGACGAACTGGCCGCGCTGCTGGCCGCCCGGGGCCGGCATGACGAGGCGGTCGGCCTGCTGCGGCAGGCGGTCGACGGCGGCGACTGGCGGCACCTGCCGCTGCTGCTGACGCTGCTCACCGAAGGCGGCCTGGTCGACGAGGCGGTCGAGCTGCTGCGCCGCCGGGCGGCCGAGGGCTGACCCCGCCCGCCCGATCTGGTCGGTCGAGGTGTGGAGATGCGCAGGCCTGGGTACAGACACGCGCTGGGGTGCCGGCGGACGTGCAGCTGAAGCTGGGTGCCAGGATGTGCGGGTAACACCAGCAAGGGTCGTCGGGGCCCGGAAGTGAGGGCTGCGATGAGGTGCGACCGAGGGTGACACGGCCCACGGGGGACCTGTTCGCCGACGGCGGTGGGACCGGGCGGCTGATGGCGCGCCTCGACTGGGCCGCCACCCCGCTCGGCCCGGTCGACGGCTGGCCGCAGAGCCTGCGCGCCGCCGTCCGGATGGTCCTCTCGTCCCGCTACCCGATGCTGCTGCTGTGGGGGGACCGCTTCACCCAGCTGTACAACGACGCGTACTCCGCTCTGATCGGCGACAAACACCCCGACGCGCTCGGCGGCGACGTGCGGGTCACCCTGGCCGAGGGCTGGGACGTGCTGGGCCCCCTGATCGACGAGGCGATGGCGACCGGGGTCGCCAGCTGGGTGCCGGCCCTGCAACTGCTGCTCGACCGCGCCGGCTACCGCGAGGAGGCGTACTTCAGCGTCTCGCACGCTCCCGCCCGCGACGACGAGGGACGCACGGTGGGGGTGCTCACCGTGTGCAGCGAGGTCACCGAGCAGGTCGTCGGTGAGCGCCGGCTACGCCTGCTGCGTGACCTGTCCGTCGGCGGCGACGGGCGGACCGTCGACGTGGAGAGCACCTGCGCCCGGCTCGCCGAGGCCATCGGCGGGCACCCGCTGGACGTCCCCTTCGCCGCGATCTACCTGCGCGAGGACGCGCTGCTGCGCCGCGCCGCCCACGTCGGCGGGGAGCCGGTGGCCGCGGCCCTGCCCGCCACGCTGCCGGCGGGCGAGGAGCACGAGTGGGGGCTGGCGGCCGCCGCCGGCGGCACGACGACCGACGTGGCCGGCGTCGAGCGGCGGCTCGCCCTGCCCGCCGGGCCGTGGGGCGATCCGGTCGGCACCGCCCGCGCCCTGCCACTGCCGTCCGCCGAGGCGGGCCAGCCCCTCGGGGTGCTGCTGCTCGGGGTCAGCCCGAGCCGAGGGCTGGACGAGGCGTACCGGTCGTTCCACGCGCTGCTGGCCCAGCAGGTGGCCGTCGCCGTACGCAACGCGCAGGCGTACGAGGAGGAGCGCCGGCGGGCCGAGGCGCTCGCCGAGCTGGACCGGGTCAAGACCGGCTTCTTCACCAACGTCAGCCACGAGTTCCGGACCCCGCTGACGCTGATGCTCGGCCCGCTGGCCGACGCCCTCAACGACAACGAGCATCCCCTGCCGGCGACGCAGCGGGAACGGGTCGACACCGCCTGGCGCAACGCCACCCGGCTGCTCACCCTCGTCAACAGCCTGCTCACCTTCTCCAGCCTGGAGGCCGGGCAGGCACACAGCCAGGCTCGCGAGGTCGACCTGGCCGGGCTCACCACCGAACTGGCGAGCGTCTTCCGGGCAGCCGTCGAACGCGCCGGGCTGCGCCTGGAGGTCGACTGCCCGCCGCTGCCCCGCGCGGTCTCCGTCGACCCGGTCAACTGGGAACGCATCGTCACCAACCTGCTGTCGAACGCGCTGAAGTACACCTTCGTCGGCCGGATCCGGGTCGGGCTGACCGCCGACGACGACGAGGTACGGCTCACCGTCGCCGACACGGGCATCGGTATCGCCGAGGAGCATCTGCCCCGGCTCTTCGAACGCTTCCACCGGGTGCAGGGCACCCGGTCGCGCAGCCACGAGGGCACCGGCATCGGGCTCGCCCTGGTCCGCGAGCTGGCCCGCCTCGAGGGCGGCGACGTGCGGGTGGAGAGCCGGATCGGGACGGGAACGACGTTCACCGTGGCGCTGCCCTGGTCCGCCGCAGGGCGGCGCGCCGGGCCGGCCGCGGACCTGGCCGGGGCCGGGGACGCCGCCCGGGCCGCCGTCCAGGAGGCGGTCGGCTGGCTGGCCGACCCGGCGCAGGCGGGGACCTCCGCGCCGGCCGGGCCGCCGGTGCCGGCGTACGGTGCCGCGGACGCGCTGCGGCACGCGCGGATCCTCGTCGCCGACGACAACGCCGACATGCGCGCGTACCTGGCCCGGTTGCTGGGCGAGCAGGGCTGGCGGGTGGAGACGGTCGGTGACGGCCGGCAGGCCCTGGAGGCGATCCGCCGGGAACAGCCCGACCTGCTGCTCACCGACGTGATGATGCCCGGGATCGACGGCTTCGAGCTGGTCCGTCGGCTGCGCGGGCAGGCCGGCACCCGCACGCTGCCGGTGGTGGTGCTCTCGGCGCGCGCCGGCGGCGACGCCAGCGTGGAAGGGCTCGACCTGGGCGCGGACGACTACGTCGTCAAGCCCTTCGCCGCCGCCGAGTTGATCGCCCGGGTCCGGGCCGCCCTGCACGGCGCCCGCACCCGGCGGGACCACCAGGACGACTCGGGTGGCCCCGGCGACACGGCACGCGGGGCGGACGGCCCCGCCCCGGCCTCGGGTGACGGTCCCGTGGACGTGGGTGGCGGTCCGGTGAGCGGCCCGCCTGCCGCGCCAGGCGTCGATCCGTCGGTCGGCGGGAACGGGGAGTACGCCCACAACGGGGGCCGGCGGCCGGCTCCCGAGCAGCCGGCCGCGCTGGACACGGGCTGGACGTACCCCTCACAACCCACCTCCGCCGCCGCGATGCGCCGGGACGTGCGGGCCTCGCTGGAGAACCTGGACATCGATCCGGACACCATGGCCGACCTCCTGCTGGCCGCCTCCGAGGCGGTCAACAACGCCGTCGAGCACGCCCAACGCCCCACCCGCCCCGAGGTGCGGGTGCGACTGCGGGTGGCCGATGGCACGGTTCGGATCTCGGTGCGCGACTTCGGCACCTGGCGGGACCGTCGTCCGGCCATGGACCGGGGGCGGGGTGCCACGCTGATGAACGCGTACGGCGACGTGCGACTGGTCTCCACCGCCGAAGGCACCACCGTCACCATCGAACGCCGCCTGCCGCCCACCGCCTGACCCCGCCACGGGCGGGACCTCTCGCGTCGCCGATCCTGGTTGGGCTCGAATGCCTCCGCGGACAGGTGGTCACCTCCGCACGCGAGGTCGCACCTCCCGCCGGCCACTAACCGATCTTGGAAGGAACGGGCCCCGCCAGGGGCCCGACTCTGCCAAGGTCTCCGCAGCCGCCGAAGAAGCGTCCGCGCGGGGCGTCCGGTTCACGCCCCGCGTCCGGATGGGGCTCCGTCGCAGGGTGCGCAAACGGGACATACGCCACATATGGCCGACACGGTGATGGCAGGGTGGCCGGCCGGAGGCGCACCGAGAGCAGGGACGCCGGCGACCCGGCCACCGGTGGAACACCATGGGTGTCTCCCGGCCCCGGTGACACCCATGGTGTTCCACCGGCCGCCCCGGACGGCGGCGGTGGTGGTGGACGTCACGGGTCGGGTGGGCATGGACCGGGGTGCCGGGTCGTTGTCACCATCGGCCGCGTGACCAGGCCCGTCCGCCGGCCGGTGGTCGGCGGAATGCGGGCCGGGCCGGCGTGGTTACACCCCCGGACCACCGAGTACCCCCGCCGCACCCCGGGCACCGGGCCGCCGGAATGACCAGCCGCCCACGGTGGTTACATCCCCGGACCACCGAGTACCTCCGCCTGACCCGGGCGCCAGGCCGCCGGAATGACCAGCCGCCCACGGTGGTTACATCCCCGGGGCCACCGAGCGGGCGACCGCCACACCCGGACGACCCCGCGAGACGGTGGAATGTGTGGCCGGCCCGACCGGTTGCATCCCCGGGACGAGCCCGGCCGGCCCCGCCGGACGCAGGCCCCCGAAACAATCTCGACCTTTCCCTCAGCCCGCGACGCCACCCGTCCCCCCGGTGGTGTGTGTCGCGTACCCCCGATCGAAAGGTGCTGCCATCATGCGTACCGACATCCTGCGTAAGACCGCTCTGACCGCTGCCGGGCTCGCCTTCACCGGCGGCGCCATCGCCGGCCCCGTCACCACCGCCCTCGCCGCCCCCACCAACCCCGCGTCCGCCACGGTCACCCAGGACCGCAAGGGCGGCGAGCGCGAACTCGGCGTGCGCTACGAGGCACAGCCCAACTTCTACTACTGCGGCCCCGCCGCCGCCCGCAACGCCCTCAGCGTGCAGGGCAAGAACATCGACGTCGACGGCATGGCCCAGCGCATGGGCACCACCGAGGCCGGCACCAACTCCATCAACGACATCACCCCGGTGCTGAACAAGGAAACCGGTAAGGACGCCTACCAGTCCGTCGAGATCCCCGGCGCCAAGGCCGACGACAAGCAGACCGACAAGCTACGCGGCGACATCGTCACCGCCATCGACGAAGGCCACGCCATCGTCGCCAACATCGCCGGTACCGCCACCGACACCGACGGCACCACCCACTCCTTCGAAGGCGGGCACTACATCAGCGTCGTCGGCTACCGCGACAACGGCAACACCGTCACCATCGCCGACTCCGCCAACCCCAACCAGGCCTCCTACCGGATGAGCGTCGACAACCTCGCCGACTGGATCGCCACCCGCGGCTACACCGCCTGACCCAACAACGGCAACACGCACCCAGCGAAAGCCCAACGACAAGGGCCGGCCCCACAAGGGGCCGGCCCTTTCGTCACGCCATGCCGAGGGCTCGCCCGCCCCTGCCCGGTCCCGCCCAGCGTGGTGTCCGCCGTCGCCACCCGTACCCGGCTCAGGACCGGCGGTTGCGCTCCTGGCTGAGCCGCTCGTCGAGCCGGCCGAGTTCGTAGATCGCGTTCAGTTCCGTCGGCAGGTGGGTCACGTTGTCGGCCACGGGCTCGTCGTCCGGCTCGGGGGCGAGGGCCGGGGTCGGCGGGTTGGCCGGGCCGGCCGGGCCGGTCGCCGCGGCGGCGGGCCGGCGCCGCCGGTGCAGGACGAACAGCACGGGCACCGCCAGGACGCCCAGCACCAGGCCGTAGACCAGCCACCGGTCCGCTCCCCCCTCGCCCTCGCGCGGCGGGGCCGCGACCGTCGAGGGAGCGTCGGAGGCAGCGCCCTGACCGGGCGGGACCGGCGCCTCGGCCCCCCGCTCGGCGGGTTGCCCGGCGGGCCTGTCGCCGGCGGGTGCGGGCGCGGACGCACCCCCGGGGCTGGACGCGGGCGCGGACCGGCCCGGGGGTTCCGGGACAGCCGGCGCGGCCGACGGGCCGGCCGGGGACGGGGCGGGCGGCGCCGAGCTGGACGGCACGGGCGTCGGGGAGGTCCCCGGGGTGGCCCGGCCGCCTCCCTTGAGCAGGTCGTCGACGACCCGCCCGACGCCGCCGAGCAGGTCACCGACCGGCCCGCCGGAGGCCGTCGGCGTCGGCGCGGGAGCGAGCGCCAGGGTCAGGGCGAGCGCGGCCACGACACGCATGGTTCACCTCGAGAGGGGGGGTCGATGTGCCAGGCACCGTACCGCACTCCGGGTGGTCGCCGCGTGACGCCCCGGCCATACGACCGGGGCGACGACGCTACGGGGGACGCCGCACGCGGCGTCCCCCGTACCGGGGTGGGTCAGGCCGGCAGGCCGCCGACCTGGGTGTTGATCCAGGACCGGATGGACGGCAGGTCCACGTAGATGGACGGGCCGGTGGCGCAGGTGGAGTTGTTGTTGCCGGCCCGGCTGGTGGCGCCGATCAGGGCCCACGCCCCGTTGATCCGGCGCACCTGGGGGCCGCCCGAGTCGCCGTAGCAGGCGCCCGCGTTGCCGTTGGTGTTGTTGGTGCAGATCTCGTACGGGCCGTTGATGCCGAGGCAGCGGCTGTCCGCCACGATCGAGGTGTCCAGCTCGTTCGCGATGGTCGGGGCGCTGCCGCAGCCCCGGGGAGCACAGGTCTGGCCCCAGCCGATGATGCGGGTGGCGGTGCCGACCGCGCCGGAGGTGGTCGGGATCGGCGCCGGGGCGTAGCTGACCGAGCTGCCCAGCTGGAGCAGCTTCACGTCGACGCTCGGGTGGTTGACCGCCCGGATCACGGAGACGACGGTGCCGCCGCTGGTGCGGTTGATGCTGCCGACCCGCACCGAGGAGGGCGTGCCGCAGTGCTTGGCGGTGACCGCCCAGTTGGCCTTGATCAGGGTGCCGGTGCAGCCGGAGACGTACACCATCCACGGGTAGTTCTCACTCGCCGGGCGCCCGTTGACCACCTGCGGCGAGATGTCGTCGCCGTCGTCCCACGTGAACGTGCCGGTCGGCGCCTCCGCCGCGGCGAGACCGCCGGCGAAGAGCTGGTTCACCCGGGACGCCTCGGCGGCGCTCGGGTAGGCGTTGGTGCAGGAGACCGGCGCGCTGCTGCCGGACATCAGGTCGGAGCAGAGCCCGGTACGCCGGTCGGGCAGGCCGAGGATGTGGCCGAGCTCGTGGGTGGCGATGCGGGTGCGGTTGTACCCCTGGTTGACGGCGGTCCAGCCCATCCAGACCCGGCCCGCGCCGAGGCTGGTGACCTGCGCGCGCGGCCAGCCGCTGTCGACGTAGATGGTGACGTTGCCCGGCGTACGGGCGACCAGCTGGACGTTGCTGACCCGGCTGTTCCAGATGGCCGCGGCCTGGTCGAAGTTGGTGCGGAACTCGCCGGCCCGGCTCGCGTCGTAGTAGACGGTCCGGGCGGCGGACGCGCCCGTGTCGGCGGACGCGCTCGCGCTGGTGGCAACCTGCATTCCGGTTGCGGCCAGCACCGCCGCCAGCGCGGCGGTCGCCGCGTGCAGCAGTTGTCGTCGGAACATACACGCACTCCCTGGGTTGTCCGGCGGCGTGCCACCGCCGGTCATCGATGTACGTGAATGCTAGAGGGAGGACCGCCGATATGCGGCATAACGGAATCGTCATACCGGCGCTCCCGCCTGGCCCGCCTGCCCGCGATTCCCGTGCCGCCGCGTCTGTTACGCCTGCGTTACCGCACGGCGAAGCTGCTGCCGTCGAGCGGTTCCACCGTGGATCCCACGGCCCGGCCACGAGGCCGGACACCATGGAGGAACGAGATCACGGGAGAAGACCATGCGGATCAGAAGTGGACTCACGGCCTTGCTCGTGGTGCTCGCCGGGCTGGTGGCCGGCGCCGGCACCGGCACCGCGGCAACCACCACGGCGGCGGCGACCGAGGCGCCGTACTGCGGGATCACCTGGGGCAGCGCGCCGAAGTCGGCCGGCACGCCGAGCGACGCCCCGCTGGTCGACGTACGCGTCGGACGGCACGACTGCTTCGACCGGGTGGTGTTCGAGTTCGCTGGTCCGGTCAGCGGCTACACCGTCGGCTACGGCGAGACCTGGACCGAGGGCGAGGGCCTGGCGCTGTCCCCGTACACCGCCGGCGACGAGCTGCTGCGGGTCTCCCTGCGCGCCCCGGCGTACGACGACACACACGTCGGCACCGTGCCGTACCGGGTCGGCGAGCACGTCGCGAACCTGCTGCGCCACCCGACCCTGCGGGACGTGGTCTTCGGCGGCAGCTTCGAGGGCTACACGACCGTCGCGGTCGGTGTGCGGGCCCGCCTGCCGTTCCGGGTGACCGTGCTGGCCGGACCGGGCACGCACAGCCGGATCGTGCTCGACGTGGCGCACCAGTGGCAGCAGTGACCAACGCGGTGGCGGGGGTACCGGCGCCGGCCGGACCCCCGACACCGTCCGTTTCGCCAGGTCGACGCGGGTCGTCCCGGGGCTACCCTCGAATGGTGGAGGGCCGCGTGCTGGTCGTCGAGGACGATGCCTCCATCCGGGAGGTCACCGCCCTCGGGCTGCGCCGCGCCGGATTCCGGGTCGACACCGCGCGCGACGGGCGGGAGGGGCTCGCCGCCTGGCGCGCCCGGCCGCCCGACCTGATCGTCCTCGACGTCATGCTTCCCGGCCTCGACGGCTTCGAGGTCTGCCGGGAGATCCGCCGGAGCAGCGGCGTGCCGATCCTGATGCTGACCGCCCGCACCGACACCGTCGACGTCGTCGTCGGTCTCGAGTGCGGCGCCGACGACTACCTGCGCAAGCCGTTCGACCTACCCGAGCTGGTGGCCCGGGTCCGGTCCGTGCTGCGCCGGGCGAGCGACCCCGTCGTCACGACCGTCATCGAGGTCGGCGGGCTGGAGATAGACCCGGGCAGCTTCCTCGTCCGCAAGGACGGACGCGATCTCGCGCTGACCGCCACCGAGTTCCGCCTGCTGCTGGAACTCGCCCGCCGCCCCGGTCAGGTATTCACCCGCGAGCTGCTGCTGGACCGGGTGTGGCAGCACGGCTTCCTCGGCGACTCGCGGCTGGTCGACGTGGCGGTGCAGCGGCTGCGCGCCAAGGTCGAGGACGACCCCGCCCACCCCCGGCTCGTACGGACCGTGCGCGGCGCCGGCTACAAGCTGTCGCCGAGCTGAGGGGGCGAACGCGATGGCCGGCCGCGCCGTCCCGCCGGGTCGCCTGCGACGCCGGCTGACCATCGCCTTCGTGCTCGTCGCCGGTGTCTCCGCCGGGCTGCTGGCCGGCGGGTCCTGGCTGCTGCTGCGCCAGGCCCGCTACGACGCCTCCCTGCATCAGGCCGCAGCCGACGCCCGCTACCGGCTCGTCCTGGCCGGACAGTTCCTGCCCCTGACCGACGAGCGTCGCGGCGAGCTGCTGGCCAGCTTCGAGAGCAGCGGCCGGCACGTGGTGCTGGTCGACGGCGAGGAGCTGCCCTCCCACCGGGCGTACGCGCCGCCGCTGGGCGCTGGGCTGCGGGCCACTGTCGCGGCCGGACAGCTCGGCTACGAACGGTCGTCGCCGGGGGCTCGGCCCCGGCTGCTCGTGGTCGGCGGCCGTGTTCCGGGCTCGACGGCCGAGCTGTACGTCGTGACCCTTGAGGACGGCCTCGCCGCCGACCTGGACCAGCTGCGGACGGCGCTGCTGGCCGGCTGGCTGCTGGTGGTGCTGCTCGCCGCCGGGGTGGGGCACACGCTTGCCCGTCGCACGCTGGAGCCGGTCGGCCGGGCCAGCCTGGCAGCGCGCGCCCTCACGGAAGGACTGCTCCACACCCGTCTGCCGGTACGGGGACGCGACGAGTTCAGCGCCTGGTCCGCGGCGTTCAACGAGATGGCGGAGGCGCTGAAGTCGAAGATCGAGGCGTTGTCGGCGGCCCAGCTCCGGGAGCGGCGGTTCACCGCCGACGTGGCGCACGAGCTGCGTACCCCCGTGACCGCCCTGGTGGCCGCGGCGTCGCTGCTGCGCGAGCACGTCGACGAGTTGCCAGCCGACGCGCGGCGCGCGGCGGAGCTGCTGGTCACCGACGTGGTCCGGCTACGCCGGCTGGTCGAGGATCTGATGGAGATCTCTCGGCTGGACGCCGGGAGGGAACGGCTCGCCGTCGCCGCCGTCGACCCGGTCGCGCTGCTGCGGGCGATCGTCGCGGCGCGCGGCTGGTCGGACCGGGTGGTGGTCGCCGGCGCTCCGGTCCCACTGCGCACCGACCCGCGTCGGCTGGAGCGGGTGCTGGCGAACCTGATCGCCAACGCGGTCGAGCACGGCGCCGGCGAGATCCGGGCCACCGTGGCCGGCGACGGGCCGCTGGTCGTCTTCGAGGTCACCGACCAGGGCCCGGGCATCCCGGTCGAGCACCTGCCGCGCCTGTTCGACCGCTTCCACAAGGTCGACCCGGCCCGCTCCGGGCGGGGCAACGGCCTGGGCCTGGCCATCGCCCGGGACAACGCCCACCTGCTCGGCGGGCGGCTGGGCGTGCACAGCGAACCGGCGGTGCTCACCCGCTTCCGCCTGGACCTGCCGGCCGCGCCACGGCCGTCGGCACCGGACGACGCGGGATGAGACGACACACGGCGGTCGCCGCCCTGCTCGCCGCGGCGGTCCTGCCGGCCGGGTGCGCCGCGCCGCGGTCCGGCTCGCTCGGCCCCGCGCCCACCGCGCCGCCGCCGGCCACCACCGTCGCACCGGCGCCGCCGCCCACCACGGCGCCGCCGCGACCGCCGGCCGAGCCGAGCCGATCCGCAGGGCCCGCGCCGACCACCGCCGCGCCGGCGCGCCCCCGGACGGTCACCGTCGAGCTGTGGTACGTCCGGGACGGGCGGATCACGCCCACCCGGCGCACCCGGCCGGCCACCGTGGCGACGTCCCGCCTGGCGCTGACCGAGCTGGCCGCCGGCCCGACGCCGGTGGAGGCCGCCACCGGGCTGACCACCCTGCTGGCCGGCGGCGAGGTCACCGGCATCGCCGACGGCGTGGCGACGGTCGCGCCCGCCCCGGCCGGCGGCGACGCCGTGGGGCGGCGGCTGCGCGAGGCGCAGGTGGTCTACACGCTCACCCAGTTCCCCACCGTGCGGCGGGTGCGCCTCTCCGCCGATCCCCCGGTGGGCCGGAGTGACTACGCGGACCTGCTGCCGCCGATCGTGGTGACCGGTCCGACCATCGGCGAACGCGTCACCAGCCCCGTGACCGTCACCGGCACCGCCGAGGTGTTCGAGGCGACCGTCACGGTGCGGGTGCTCGACGCCGCCGGCCATGCGGTGGCGACCACCTTCACCACGGCCACCTGCGGGACGGGCTGCCGGGGCGATTACCGGGTCGCCGTGACCTACCGGGTGCCCCGGGAGCAGGCCGGCGCGATCGAGGTGTACGAGGTCTCGGCGGACGACGGGACGCGCACCCACGTCGTCACGGTGCCCGTCACGCTCACCTCCACCCTCCGGCGGTGAGCCCGGGCGTTCATCCGGCCGGCGACGCGGCGGTCCGCTCCGCCGAGCGGGCGGCCCGGCGAACGTCGCCGGCCGCCAGCGCGAAGAGCGCGAGCGCGCCGGCGAGGGCCGCGTCCACCCCGATCACGAATCCCCGTTCCGACCCGGCGGGCGCCACGGCGACACCGGCGGCAAGCGCCACCGCCGCCGCGAGCGCCATGCCCAGGCGGGCCGACGCCTCCCACCGCACGGCCCACCGGCTCCCCGGCGACCGTCCCGCCGTGAGGCCCGCGCGCAGCCGCCACGCGGCGGCGGCGATGAGCAACGCACCGAGCGCGCCGGCGGCCCCGATCACCAGCCACGGCACGGCGAACGCCCCCGCCCGCCGGGCGGGCGACGACACGCCGCCCGCCGCGAGCAGCGCGAACCCGACCGAGAGCGCGACATGGACGAGGACCACCCGCGACAGGCGACGTCGCAGCTCACTCAGCTCGGCAACGGGCATCGACACTGCCGCCTCCCCTGCTCGGCCCACCCCGCATCGTGCCACGTCGGACGCCACCCGACCCAGGGGTGACCGGCTGCACGCCTTCCTCGACGAGCGGGTCGCCGGAAATGAGGAAGGAACCCGCCCACAAGGAGACCTTGACGGCCCCCGGTCACGACTCCGGCGCGAGGCCGGCGGGGGCGCCCGTCTCCCGCAGCCGGCCGTCGGCGAGCCGCAGCCAGCGGTCCACGCCGATCGCCGCGAGGAACCGTTCGTCGTGGCTGATCACCACGAACGCACCCTCGTACGCGTCGAGCGCGCTCTCCAACTGGCCGACGCTGACCAGGTCCAGGTTGTTGGTCGGCTCGTCGAGCAGGAGCAGCTGCGGCGCCGGTTCGGCGAACAGCACGCAGGCCAGGGTGGCGCGGAGCCGCTCGCCGCCGGAGAGCGCCCCGACCGGGAGGTGGGCGCGGGAGCCCCGGAACAGGAATCGGGCGAGCAGGGTCATCCGCTGCGCCTCCGGCATCGCGGGCGCGTACGCGGCCAGGCTCTCCGCGACCGTACGGTCGACCTCCAGCAGGTCCAGCCGCTGGGACAGGTACGCGATCCGGCCGTCGGCCCGCCTGGTCCGGCCGCCCTCCGGCTGCACGTCGCCGCTGACCACGCGCAGCAGGGTGGACTTGCCGGCGCCGTTCGGGCCGGTGAGCGCGATCCGTTCGGGTCCCCGGATCGTGAGGTCCACCCCGTCACCGGCGAACAGGGCGCGCTCGCCGTAGCGGACCTGCATCCCCTCGCCGTGGAAGACCGTGCGACCGGCCGGCAGGCTGGTGCCGGGCAGTTCCAGCGTGATCCGCTGCTCCTCGCGCAGGGCACGGCCCGCCTCGTCGAGCCGGGCCTTGGCGTCGCCGACCCGCGCGGCGTGCGTCTCGTTCGACCGGCCCGCCGACTCCTGGGCGCCCCGCTTCATGGTGCCGGCGAAGATCTTCGGCAGGCCGGCGCTCTTCAGGTTGCGGGCGGCGTTGCCGGCCCGGCGCTCGGCCCGTTCGCGCGCCTGCTGCATCTCCCGCTTCTCCCGCTTGACCTCCTGCTCGGCGTGGCGGACGTTCTTCTCCGCGACCTCCCGCTCGGCGCGCACCGCCTCCTCGTACGCGGTGAAGTTGCCGCCGTAGGAGCGGAGCTCGCTCCGGTCGAGTTCGAGGATGCGGTCCATCCGGTCCAGCAGCGCCCGGTCGTGGCTGACCAGCAGCAGGCAACCGTTCCAGTCCTCCAGCACGGCGTACAGCTTGCGGCGGGCGTCGAGGTCCAGGTTGTTGGTGGGCTCGTCGAGGAGCAGGATGTCGGGCCGCCGCAGCAGTTGCGCCGCCAGGCCGAGGGAGACGACCTGGCCGCCGCTGAGGGTGTGCAGGGGCCGGTCGAGGGACACGTCGTCGAGGCCGAGCCGGTCCAGTTGGGCGCGGGTGCGCTCCTCGATGTCCCAGTCGTTGCCGATCGTGGTGAAGTGCTCCTCGTCGGCGTCCCCGGCCTCGATGGCGTGCAGCGCCCCGAGCACCGGCGCGATCCCCATGACCTCGGCCACGGTCAGGTCGCCGGCCAGCGGAAGGCTCTGCGGGAGATAGCCGAGCACCCCGTCGACGGTCACGGAGCCGCCGGTCGGCTGGTACTCGCCGGCGATCAGCTTGAGCAGCGTGGTCTTGCCGGCGCCGTTCGGCGCGACGAGGCCGGTGCGGCCGGCACCGACCGTGCAGGACAGCCCCTCGAAGACCGGGGTGTCGTCCGGCCAGGAGAAGGAGAGGCGGGAACAGATGACGAACGCGTCGGACATGCGGAGACCCTCAGGGTGACGTGGGCGCGCCGGGCGCCCTGGGGACGGGATTCGAAGACGACGGACCACGGCCACGGCGGCGGTCGAACGCCTGCCGCTGGCCGGGCACTTCCGGTGTCACCCGGAGATGTCGTCGTCACCCGCCACGTCTGGTCTCCCTGTCCCGATCACTCGCGCCCATCCTAACAGCGCGGCCCGGTGCCCCGGGTACGCGCGACGGCGTCAGAGGCCCGCGCAGGGGTCCTCGCCCAGCGAGCAGTCCTCGGGCGCCCTGGTGAGCTGGTCGACGTCGCGCACGGCGAACGTGAAGGTCCGCGAGCGGCCGGGCGGCACGGGCGGCCCGGTGAAGGTGACGACCTGCCCGTCGCGCCGGTGCTCCGCCCCGCTGACGTCGGTCAGGGAGCCGCCCTCGGCCAGCGTGACGACCACCGTCCAGCCGTCCACCGCCGTGCTGCCGGGGTTGTCGACGACAACCTCGCCGGTGAAGCCGAGCAGCCTCGTCGACACGGTCCGGTAGCGGGCGGTCATGGCGGGGGCCGACGGCGCGATCGAGGTGGGCGTACGCGAGGGCGTCGCCGAGGGGGTCGCCGACGGCGTCCGGCTCGGGCGGGACGGGGTCGGTGTGGCGCTGCGCGTGGGGCGGGCGGAGGGGGTCGCCCGCGGCGTACGACTCGGGATGGCCCTGGCGGTCGGCGACGGCGTCGCGGCCGGGCCGGCGACCGGGTCCGGCTCGGCGGGCAGGACCGCCCACACCGCCGCCCCGGCGGCCAGCACGACGCCGGCCAGCCCCGCGACCAGCAGCGGCCAGCGACGGCGCCGGGCGGCCGGTGCCGGCTCGTCGCCGACCACCTCGGTCACCGGCATCTCGGTCGTCATCCCGGGCTCGCCCCGGCGCAGGTCGACCTGCTGGAAGGCCAGCCAGTCGAGGATCGCCGGCAGGCGCCCCGTCAACGCCTGCCGGTAGGACTCCTCGCGGCGCTCGCGCTGCTCGTCGCTCCAACTGCCGTGCTCCAGCACCTCGCGGACCGACAGCCGGCACCCCTCGGCGGTGGGGGCGACGGCACAGGACAGCCGGCTCCGCCGGCCGCCCTCGAGGCACCGCAACGCGATCAGCTCCGGCTCCCGCCGGTCGGTCACCTCCGCGTCGACGGCGGCGTCGAACCCGGGCAGGCCGGCGGTGAACAGCAGCAGCCGGCCGCGCGACCCGGCCATCGGCTCGACCTCGGTGAACCAGCGGGCGAGCAGAGCGCGATCCGTCAATGCGTGCCACACCCGGTCCGCCGGGTGGAACAGGTCCACCTGCACGTCGATCTCGATCACGGCGCGACTCTACGGGTATCGATCGCGGCCCGCCCCGGACGGGGGGATCCCCACTGTGCGCCGGGCGGGCCGCCGGGGGTGGGCGACCGGCGCCCACCCCTCCGGGGCGCCGGTCGGCGGTCATCCCTTCACGCAGACCACCTGCTTGAGGTGCGCCACCACCTCGACCAGGTCCTCCTGCTGCGCCATCACCTGGGTGATGTCCTTGTACGCCCCGGGGATCTCGTCGACCACGCCGGCGTCCTTGCGGCACTCCACGCCGGCGGTCTGCGCGGCCAGGTCGGCGGTGCTGTACGTGCGCTTCGCCTGCGCCCGCGACATCCGCCGCCCCGCCCCGTGCGAGGCGGAGCAGTACGCGTCCGGGTTCCCCTTGCCCCGCACGACGTACGAGCCGGTGCCCATCGATCCCGGGATGATGCCCAGGTCCCCCCGACCGGCCCGGATCGCCCCCTTGCGGGTGACCAGCACGTCGACGCCGTCGTAGCTCTCCTCCGCCACGTAGTTGTGGTGGCAGCTGATCGGCTCGTCGTAGCCGACGTGCGGGAACTGCTCCCGTACCACCCCGCAGAGCAGGGCGAGCATGACCGCCCGGTTGCGCCGCGCGTACTCCTGCGCCCACCACAGGTCCCGGCGGTAGGCGTCCATCTCCGGCGTGCCGGCGAGGAACACCGCGAGGTCGCGGTCGGGCAGGTCGGTGTTGTGCGGCAGCCGCCGGGCGACCGCGATGTGCCGCTCCGCCAGCTCCTTGCCGATGTTGCGCGAGCCGGAGTGCAGCATGAGCCACACCCGTCCCTCGTCTGCGCCGCCCTGCTCCAGGCAGACCTCGATGAAGTGGTTGCCGCCGCCGAGCGTGCCCATCTGCCGCTGGGCCCGCGTCTCCAACTGCGCCACCCGCCGGTCGAGGCCGGCGAACCGGCGCCAGAAGTCGTCCCAGCCGGCCTGCTCCAGGCCCCGGACCCGGCGCGGGTCGACCGGCTTCTCCCGCTGGTTGAACCCGACCGGGATGGTGGCCTCGATGGCCGAGCGCAGCCCGGCCAGGTCGTCCGGGAGGTCGGCGGCGGTCAGCGAGGTGCGCACCGCGGACATGCCGCAGCCGATGTCGACGCCGACCGCCGCCGGCGAGACGGCCTGCCGCATCGCGATGACCGAGCCGACCGTGGCGCCCTTGCCGAAGTGCACGTCGGGCATGACGGCGACGCCCTCCACCCACGGCAGCGCGCCGATGTTGCGCAGTTGCTGGGCGGCCTGCGGCTCGATGCCGTACGGGTCGGTCCAGACCCGGACCGGCGCGCGGGTGCCCGCGAGCGGGGTGTAGCTCATCGTCGTCTCCTCGTGTCGGGGGCTGGTCGCCGCCGTCGCGGCGGGACCGGAAGGGATCGGGTGACGTCGCCGGGGCGCGGCCGGGACGGAGGTGGGCGGCGATCGGGGGGACGAAAAAGCCGCCCGGCCCCGGTGGGGTGGGCGGCTGCGCGTACGCGCCGGCGCTAGACGCGCCGCCGCCCCCGTTGCCGCCCCTGTCCGGGACGTCGCCGCCCACAGGATCGTGTGCCCGTGGCTAGCGGGGCACCACCGCGCGGCGTCGGCCACACGGCGTCGGTGCGGGCGCGCTGCGACACGGCGTACTCCCCTGGGTCGTCCATTTGACCTTGCGCCGATGACGGTAGGCCGGCCGGAACGGTGACCGCAACGGATATTCGCGTTCCGTTCGGCCGGCACCGAACCGTCCGGCCACTACCGTTGCGCCCCGACGACGCGGCAGATGAGGGTTCGGATGCAACTCAAGCGGCGGGTGGCCGAAAGGTACCGGCAGGTCAACGGCGACCACCCGATGACGGAGGCGGACGACGCGTACGTCAGCGCGCAGTTCGCGGTGCTCGACGAGCTGTGCGCCGCACGCGGGTGCGACGCGGACGACGTACGCCGGCTGATGCTCGACCGGCGGCTTCCGCTACCGGGATACCTGCGCTCCGACGGCGCGGAGATGGTGCCCGTGGACCTGTTCGCGCTCACCGAGCAGGCCGGCGGGACGGACGCGCTGGAGGCGTGGTTCACCGGTCACTGGGCCGAGGAGGACGCCGGCGCCGCGGAGTGGGACGCCTATCTCAGCGGCCGGTACGTCTGCCTGCGGTCGGTCGGCCCGGTCACGATCCGGCGCAAGGACGAGCTGGTGGCGGCCATCCGGGCGGCGCAGGCGGACCTCGACGCCGACCCGACCGACGACGCCACGGCGCTGCGGCTGTCCGCGCTGGTCGACGAACTGGACGCGCTGGCGCCGGCGTTCACCGCGTACGACCGGCTGCGCTTCGGCGGCCCGACCTCCCGGGACACCCACGTCGACGCGGTGCGGGCCCGCCTGCGTGAGCGCCCCTGACGGCGACCGCGGCTGTCATCGGCCCGGGCGGGAACCGACGTAAGCATCACATCGACTTCCCCATCCTTCCCTGTTGTGACTAGATTAGGGAACGATGAGTGAGGAAATGTACTCGGTGGAGCAGGTGGCCGAGCGGCTGGGCCTGCACGTGCGCACCGTGCGGGGCTACATCCGCGCCGGTCGGCTCAGGGCGGTGCGGATCGGCAAGCAGTACCGGATCGCCCGCGCCGACCTCGACGCGCTGACCGGTCGGCAGGCCCCCGCCCGTCCCGTCGGCGGCACGGCGGTGGAGGTGTCGAGCATCCTGCAGATCGACGGCGTCGACCGGGCCGCGGCCGACCGGCTGGCCACGCTCGTCCTGGCCGCGGCGAACACCACCCACCACCCCGCGCACCCGCTGCGCATCCAGACCGTCCACGACGAGGAGCGGAACCGCATGAAGATCGTGATCCTGGGCGGCGCCTCGGCCACCGCCGAATTGCTGCACCTGGTCGACGCCGTGCTCGACGGCGACAACGGCCTGCTCACCGGGGAGGCCGGCGGTGCCTGACGTCATCCAGGAGCGGGCCGGGGTGCCGGTGCTGGTGTGCGACCCGGACGGCCCGCCGGTGGCCACCGAGCAGGACGCGCTGGACCTGATCGGCTCGGCCTTCCTCGGCGCCCAGGTGGTGGCCGTGCCGGTGAGCCGGCTCGACGCCTCCTTCTTCTCCCTCGGCACCCGCTTCGCCGGCGAGGTCATGCAGAAGTTCGTCAACTACCGGCTGCGCCTGGCCGTCGTGGGCGACATCGGGCCGCACCTCGCGGCCAGTTCGGCCCTGCGCGCCCTCGTGCACGAGTCGAACCGCTCCAGCCACGTGTGGTTCGTCCCCGACCTCGACGCCCTCGACGCCCGCCTGGCGCCGCCGTCGGGATCCGGTGGGGCCGCCACCAGGTCGGGCGGGGCGCCGACGCGCGGCTGACCGCCCCGGGGTTGCCGGCGCGCGGGACGGGTAACCGGCGCGGATGAGGCCGGAGGCCGAGCCGGTGGACGTCAACGAGCCGCTGGCCGTCGACGTACCGCCCGCGCCGCACGACGCCAGCGGCGAGCGCGCGCCGACCCGCGACCTGGCCGGGCTGGCACCGCCGGCGCGCCCGGCGCGGCGGTGGCTGCCGCGCCGGGTGGTCGCCACGCCGGCCGCGCTGGACCACCCGCACGGCCGGCGCGTGGTCCAGCGCGTCGAGGCCCTGGGCATCGAGGTCGAGCGGCTGCGCGCCAACCGGCTCACCGGCATCCGCGGGGCCACCGAGCGGGAGACGTACGCGCGGGCGAAGGCGACCATGGCGCTCGTGGTCAGCCCGCCGTCGCGCCGGAAGCTGTAACCCATCGCGCCCAGCGCGGACTGGCGCTTCGACCTGGCGGAGGGCTGCCCGGCGCACTGCCAGTACTGCTACCTCGCCGGCTCGCTGTCGGGGCCGCCGGTGACGCGGGTGTACGCCGACCTGGACGACATCCTCGCCGGCCTGGCCGACTACGCCGGACGGGGCACGGTGACCAGCCGCAGCGCCGGGCGGGCCGCCGAGGGCACCACCTTCGAGGCGTCCTGCTACACCGACCCGCTGGCCCTGGAGCACCTCACCGGCAGCTGGCGCCGGGCGGTGGAGCACTTCGCCGGCTGGGACGCCCCGGTGCAACTGCGCTGGACCACCAAGTACGCCGACGTGGGCACGTTCGTGGGGCTGCCGCACGCCGGGCGTACCCGGGTCCGGTTCAGCGTGAACTGCCGCCCGGTCAGCGAGCGGATGGAGGGCGGCACGGCGTCGGTGCCGCACCGGCTGGCGGCGCTGCGCCGGCTCGCCCTCGACGCTTACCCGGTGGGGTTGACCGTCGCGCCGATCATGCCGCTGCCCGGTTGGCGGGAGCACTACGGCGAGCTGCTCGACGCGGTCGCGGGCGCGGTCGCCGGGGTGCCGGGGCTCGACCTGACCGCCGAGCTGATCACCCACCGGTTCACCCCGGGCAGCAAGGAGGTGCTGCTCGGCTGGTACCCGCGTACGAGGCTGGAGATGGACGAGTCCGCCCGCAGCCGCAGGTACGGCAGGTTCGGCGCGGTGAAGTACGTCTACCCGCGCGACACGATGGCCGAGCTGCGCACCTGGTTCGACCGCGAGCTGGCCGCCCGCCTGCCGGCCTGCCGGGTCCTCTACTGGACGTGAGGATCGGCTACGGTCGACGACCGTGGCCCTGATGCGCGTCGACTTCCACTCCGAGGTGCTCGGTCTCGGCACCTCCATGACCGTGATCCTGCCGCAGCGCACCTCCTCGCAGGTCGGCATGTCCGGTGCCGCCCCGCAGGGCGACCCGCCCGTGCTCTACCTGCTGCACGGGCTGTCCGACGACGACACGATCTGGCTGCGCCGCACCTCGATCGAGCGGTACGTGGCGCCGCTCGGCCTGGCCGTGGTGATGCCCCAGGTCGGGCGCAGCTTCTACAGCGACGAGGAGCACGGCAACCGGTACTGGACCTTCCTCACCGACGAGCTGCCCCGGCTGTGCCACGGGTTCTTCCGGCTCTCGGCACGGCGGGAGGACACCTTCGTCGCCGGGCTCTCGATGGGCGGCTACGGGGCGCTGAAGTGGGCGCTGCGCGACCCGGGCCGGTTCGCGGCGGCGGCGAGCCTCTCCGGCGCGCTCGACGTGGCCGCCCGCCGCCACGCCACCACCGCGCCCCTCGACCCCGCCGTCTGGCACACCGCCTTCGGCGAGCGCACCGTCGGAGGCAGCGACGACGATCTCCTCGCCCTGCTCGGCAGGACCACGGGCGACGACCTGCCCGCGCTGCGCGTCGCCTGCGGCACCGAGGACTTCCTGTACGAGGACAACCTGACCTTCGTCACGGCGGCCCGCGAGCGCGGCGTCCCGCTCACCGTGGACTTCTCCCCCGGCGCGCACGACTGGGCGTACTGGGACGCGAAGATCCAGGACGTGCTGGCCTGGTTGCCGCTGCGCACCGGCGCCTGACCCGGCGGCCGGCTGAGCGGCGCCGGTGCTCGGGGCGGCCCGGCGCTCAGGCCCCGACGGTGCCGTCGACGCCCTCGCGCAGGAGGTCGGCGTGGCCGTTGTGCCGGGCGTACTCGTGGATCAGGTGCAGCATCACCAGGCGCAGGGACACGTCCTCGCCGGATCTGGCGTGGCGGCCGGTCACGTCGAGCGACCCGGCCTCGCGCTCGATGCGACGCGAGTGCGCGACCTCCCGCTGCCAGGCGTCGAACGCCTCGGCGCGGGTGGCGCCGCTCGCGTCGTACGCCACCTGGAAGTCGCCGGAGTCCGACCAGACCAGCGGCACGTCCTCGCCGTCGATGGTCCGGCGGAACCAGGCCCGCTCCACCTCCGCCATGTGCCGGACCAGGCCGAGCAGCGACAGCGTGGACGGGGGCATCGACTGCCGGCGCAGGTCCTCGTCGGACAGCCCGTCGCACTTCATCGCGAGGGTCGCCCGGTGGTAGTCGAGGAAGGCGCGCAGCATCTCGCGCTCGTCCCCGGTGACGGGCGGCCCGATCCGTTCGGTGGCCACTACCCACTCCCCTCCTCGCGTGACGGCACACCCGCCGTCCGACGGTCGGTCGTCTCCGAGCCGGAACGTCCGATCATGCCCGACGTCGCCGGCGCGCGTAGCGTGGGCACGCAGCCGCACGCCCCGGGAGGAAACCGACCGTGACCCTGTCCACCCCCGCGACCGCGCTCGCGTACTTCGGCGTCGACGCCCTGATCGACGACGACACCCGGGACCTCCGGGCCGCCGTGCGCGGCTTCGTCGACCGACGGATCCGCCCGGAGATCGCCACCTGGTACGAGCAGGGCCGCCTGCCCGTACGGGAACTCGCCCGCGAACTCGGTGAACTCGGCGTGCTCGGCATGCACCTGCGGGGCTACGGCTGCGCCGGCACCTCCGCCGTCGCGTACGGGCTGGCCTGCTTCGAGTTGGAGGCGGGCGACTCGGGGCTGCGCTCCCTGGTCTCGGTGCAGGGATCGCTCGCCATGTACGCCATCTGGCGCTTCGGCTCCGAGGAGCAGAAGCAGCAGTGGCTGCCCCGGATGGCGGCCGGCGAGGCCATCGGCTGCTTCGGCCTGACCGAACCGGACTTCGGCTCCGACCCGGCCGGCATGCGGACCCGGGCCCGCCGCGACGGGGACGACTGGGTGCTCGACGGCACCAAGATGTGGATCACCAACGGCTCCGTCGCGGATGTCGCCGTGGTGTGGGCCCGCACCGACGAGGGCGTACGCGGCTTCCTCGTCCCCGCCGGCACCCCCGGTTTCACCGC
This sequence comes from Micromonospora sp. NPDC049060, assembly GCF_040649055.1. Lineage (NCBI taxonomy): Bacteria > Bacillati > Actinomycetota > Actinomycetes > Micromonosporales > Micromonosporaceae > Micromonospora > Micromonospora sp. NPDC049060. The sequence goes on along the minus strand of NZ_JBEZEV010000043.1, from coordinate 3,368 downwards.
CCCGGAGATCACCCGCAAGCTCTCCCTGCGCGCCTCGGTGACCTCGGAACTCGTCCTCGACGGCGTGCGGCTGCCCGCCGACGCGATGCTGCCGGAGGCCGCTGGCCTGTCCGGGCCGCTGACGTGTCTCAACGAGGCCCGCTTCGGCATCGTCTTCGGGGCGCTGGGCGCGGCCCACGACTGCCTGGAGACGACGATCGCGTACGCCCGCAGCCGGCAGATCTTCGACAAGCCGCTCGCCGCGTACCAGGCGACCCAGCTCAAGCTCGCCGACATGGGGCTGGAGCTGGGCAAGGGGATGCTGCTGGCGTTGCAGATCGGCGCGCTGAAGGACGCCGGCACCCTCGACCACCGGCAGATCAGCCTGGGCAAGCTCAACAGCGTGCGGGAGGCCATCGCCATCGCCCGCGAGTGCCGCGCCATCCTGGGCGCGGCCGGGATCACCCTCGACTACCCGGTCATCCGGCACTCGGCCAACCTCGAATCGGTGCTCACCTACGAGGGCACGTCCGAGGTGCATCAGCTGATCATCGGGCAGGTGCTGACGGGTCACGCCGCCTTCAAGTGAGCGGGCCGCGCGGGCACGTCCTGTCGCCTCGTCGGCGGCCAGGGGGCCACGAGGTCTCCGGTAACGGGCCCTTCCAGGAGCCAGCTACCGGAGACCTCGCCGTCCGTCGATCAGCGGCACGCCGAGGCCGGATCAGGGACTGCCGCCGGCCGCCGAGACCCGGCGCGGCCAGTCACGATCCGTGAACAGAAGTAGGCGGCGTGGTGCGGCGCAGCCACGGCAGCCGTCACGCCGGCACGCCCGCCACGGCGTCCGCGACGTTGCCCTGGTAGCAGGTGGTGGTGGAGATGCTGGGGGCGGTGACCACCGGGCCGTAGACCACGTATCGCTGGCCCGTCTGCGCGTTGCGGCACTGGATCTGGACCCGGTAGGTGCCGGTGTCGCACTGGGCGGTGCCGCGGCCGTAGTAGTGGCTGCTCCCCTGGTGGACCCACTCCGCCCAGGAGACGCAGCCGGTGACGCCGGCCGTGGGCAGTGGGTCCTCGACGGGGTAGACGCCCTCGGCGACGTTACCGCTTTGACATCCTCTCCGCCCTAGAGGACGGAGATTCCCTCCACGCTGCGCGTGGAAAGCGCAACGTCCGGGTGGGTTACCGCTTCTCTGCGCGTTGCCGGCACGAATGCCGGTCTTACCTGCGCTCCACGGTCGTTTAGCCTGTCCGCCTGTCCGCCGGCCAGGATGTTCTTCGCGGCGTTGACGTCCCGGTCGTGGACAGCCCCGCATGGGCAGTCCCACTCCCGGACGTTCAGCGCCATCTTCTCGCCGATCCGGCCGCAGTCGGAGCACATGCGGGTGGACGGGAACCAGCGGTCCACCCGGCCGAACGCCCTGCCGTACCGGGCGGCCTTGTACTCCAGCATGGCGATGAAGCGGGCCCACCCGGCGTCGTGCACCGACTTGGCCAGCCTCGTGCGGCCGAGGCCAGCAACAGCAAGGTCCTCCACGTACACCGCTTGGTTGTCGCGGATGATCCGTGTCGAGAGCTTGTGCTGCCAGTCCCGCCGGGTGTCGGTCACCCGCGCATGCGCGCGGGCAACCTTCACGACGGCTTTCTTCCGATTCGCGCTGCCCCGCTGCTTGCGGGAGAGATCCTGCTGCAACCGGCGTAGCTTGCGGGCCGCCCGGCGCAAAAACTTCGGGGTGGTCACCTTCGTGCCATCCGAGAGGACCGCGAAGTGCGTCAGGCCCAGGTCTATGCCCACTTCGGCGTCGACCGGCGGCAGCATCTCGTCCTCGGCGGTCTGCACCACGAACGACGCGAAGTACCTGCCCGCCGCGTCCCGGATGACCGTCACGCTGGACGGTTCCGACGGCAACGTCCGCGACCAGCGGACCGTGAGGTCGCCGATCTTCGGCAGCCGCAGCCGGCCGTTGTCGAGAACCTTGAACCGACTGTTCTTGGTGAAGCGGATGGCCTGCCGGTTGTCCTTCCGTGACCGGAACCGGGGCGCGGCCAGCTTCCGGCCCTTGCGCTTGCCGGTGACCGAGGCGAAGAAGTTCCGGTACGCGGTGTTCAGGTCCGCCAAGGCCTGCTGCAACACCACCGCCGACACCTCGCCCAGCCACGCCCGCTCGGGAGTCCGCTTGGCCTCGGTGATCAGACGCCGGGACAGCTCCCCGTCCGAGAGGTACTTCCCACCCGCCTCCCGGGCCTGCTGGCGCAGCCGCAGCCCGTCGTTGAACACCACCCGCGCGCACCCGAACGCCCGCGCCAGCTCGATCTGCTGACCGGGCGTGGGATACACGCGGAACTGGTAACGGAACTGCACGACAAGCACTGTACCATCTTGGTTTATGGCAGAACTTGCAGGCATCCGCACTGGCAGACACTGCGTTTTCGCGATGCACGTCCACTTGGTCTTCGTGACGAAGCTCCGGCACGAGGTGTTCACCGACCGGCACCTGACCCGCATGGAGACCATCATGCGGGACGTATGCCAGAGCTTCGAAGCCGAGCTGGTCGAGTTCAACGGCGAGAACAACCACGTGCATCTCCTGGTCAACTTCCCGCCCAAGGTCGCGGTGGCCCGGCTGGTCAACTCCCTGAAGGGAGTGTCCTCACGCCGACTTCGGCAGGAGTTCCCCGACCTTGTGCGGCACTACTACCGGGCCAACAAACTTTGGTCAGGCTCGTACTTCGCGGGCTCCGTCGGCGGGGCGCCACTGAGCGTCGTGAAGCAGTACATCGAGCAACAGAACCGTCCCGGATCAGACACTGCTCGGGCCTAGCGGCCCTCCCAGCGCGGGCCTTCACCCCCGGCCTGAAGGCCGGAGCACTGGCCCGCATCCCGGTAGCTGTTGCCCTCCTGCACCCACTGCACCCACGTCGTGCAGCCGGTGGTGTGGGGGCGACCTGGACGCCGAAGCCCGACAGCGCCACCGCGTGGGCCGACGCCGGGGCGGCCTGTGCGGGTGCGGCCACGGCGGAAAGGCCGAGGACGGCGGCTGCGACCACCGAAAGCGAATGCCTGATCAAGTCTGTCTCCTGATGGGGGATGGAGGTCCTGCCGAACGGCAGGGACCCATATTTTGAGAAGCTTCGAAGAACGTCGGGTCTGCTGCACCGATAGGTGACATCTGAGATGGCTTGCCCTGTGGGCGGGCTGGAAGGATGTCGCTGTGCCCAAGCCCTACCCCCGAGAGTTCCGCGATGACGTCGTGCGTGTCGCTCGTGACCGCGAGGCGGGAGTGACGGTCGAGCAGATCGCCAAAGACTTCGGGGTGCACCCGATGACCTTGTTCAAGTGGCTTCGCCAGGCCGACATCGACGCCGATGCCAAGCCGGGGACGGCCGGCAGT
>NZ_JBEZEV010000042.1:0-49097 GCF_040649055.1 Micromonospora sp. NPDC049060 | reverse complement strand
AAGACACGAGAGCATTACCGAGAAGCGACAGCCTTCCCGATTCCGGCCGGAGCCCTCGCCGCAGCTTGACAGTTACGCCCATCGGATGTCTTGTCCGCGAAGGTCATCACGTTCGCGCTGGTCAGCGCGTCGATGATGCCGTGGATGCGGGCAGCGGTCAGGTCGTGAGCCGATCCCGGTAGCGCCGGTGAAGCCCAGACGAGACGGCCTGCCGCGTCGGCGATGACCTGCACGTTCACGCCGTGGCGCTTGTGTTTTCCCGAGTAGTAGGGCTTCTGGTCGGCGACCCGGTCGATCGGAATCAGCGTGCCGTCCAGGATCGCGTACGCCAGCATGCGGATCCGCTTCATCGCGGTGACCAGGTCGTCGGCGGATGCCGCGAGCAGGGCGATCGCCTCCTGCACGTAGCGCCAAGCGGTGGCGACGCCGATCGCGAATCCGCAGGCCAGCCGGGTGTAGGTGTCGCCGTTACGTAGATGGGCAAGGGCGAGTAGTGCCTGGCGTCCCGCGTCGAGGCGCCGCCATCGCGATCGTTGCTGGCTACGGTGCTGGCGGATGCGGTCGGCCAGGTGGTTGAGGGTCCGGTTGGACAACGAGATCGTGGACGGGTAAGACAGCACAGGCGAGGCTCCCGGTCGGGGCATCGGGTTTTGGTCGATTTGCTGTCTTACCTGGAGCCTCGCCCTCATCGACCCCCGGGCTACGCACACCGCCCCTGACCTGCAAGGTCAGGATGAAGAAGGCTCAGTCAAGGCCATGCAGACTGAGGTTGGAGACGGAATGCGACAGGCAGGCAACGAGCACCGCCTGTCGCAATATGCCGCAGTCAAGGCAGCGGCAGGCCACCCGTCAGTAGATCCAGGCGGTGCAGTCCCAAGCCGAGGTCCCGATCCGCTCGCAGGAACGGTGCCGGTCGTCCGAGGTGTTCTGGGTCATTACCGTCCACCACGATCCCTCGAGGCCGGCTCCGACCTCTTTAGTGTAGTAGTGAGTGCGGGAGTATCCGTACGGGGTGTAGAGCTGCCGCTCGATGGAGATCGAAATGGATAGGCAACAGGTCGGCAGGTAGTCATCGATCGTCACCCGTGTCCAGATCGCGGCACAGTTCGACGATCGGCGCATCTCGACGCTGTAGCTGCTGTGCCAGAACGCCGCCCCGGACGGGGTCGTCGCCGTACAGCCGTTGGCGTTCGGGTCCTTGCCATTACAACTCGAACCGGAGCAGGCCGCCAGGGCCGGGGACGCCGGCCCTGCCACCACGGCCAGCCCGGTGCCGAGGGCCAGCACCGCCGCGAACACGGACAGAAGGCGCTTGGCTCGTTCCTTGAGAATCATTTCCGCCGTCACTTTCCACATCGATCCGTCAGTACGGTCTGATGAGTGGAAGGTAGGGCGAGCGGCCACCAATTCCTCACCGGCGGGCCATCATCCTGCTCTCGCGGCGCACCGAGGCTTCCCGGGTAACAGCCTCGACTCCGCGTACTGCCCCGTTTCAGGGCGGTTCACTCGTGTCTCGACGTGGAAGATCACCAAGGCGGCGACCGTGCCGATCTCCCAGTCCTGACCGCGAACATCGCCTGCGACCTGACCGCCTGGACCCGACAACTCGGCCTACACGACCAGCCCGGCCCCGGTGACGCCGAATCCGACACTCTGCCGAACCCAACACTTTGCGGCACCGGCCACCGCGCCCACCCGCGAAACTCACCACCTACGTCCGACGCCTCCTTCCCATCCCTACACCTGGGCCTGGGCCACACATTCGGGCACTGTCGGGCAACGCCGCTGACGACCTGATCCACCCGAACTGCTGCCACCAGCAGAAAGGCAGCCCGGGTTTGAGAGACCCGAGGCCGTCGCAGCGACGCTCGTATTCAAGGACGACATGATTGTCGAGCGATGGGACCACGATGTCGGTCAAAGCTAGGGTCCCTGCTCCACCACCGTCCGCAACTCCAGCGACGAGACCAGAGCAGGTGACGATGTCAGATCCGAAGGTGCTCGAGGCACAAGAGTGGGTGAACTCCACCTACCAGAGCGTGCCGTATTACAACCCCTGCCCGGAGAACGGCAAGACCGGCTGGGCGACGATGTACTCGCTCACCCGGGCGCTGCAACATGAGCTCGGAATCGAGGTCCTCTCCGACGCATTCGGTCCGGGTACGATGTCCCGCCTCGCCACGCTGGGGGACATCGGACCAGACACCACAAACGGCAACATCGTGAACATCGTCCAGTACGCGCTCTTCTGCAAGGGCTACTGGGGCGGCCCGGGTGACGGGGTGTACGGCGTCGACACCGCGTCGGCAATCGCCCAACTCAAGGCTGACGCCGGCTTGGACGCCTCCAACACCGACGTGCAGCCCAAGGTGTTCAAGTCCCTGCTCACCATGGACGCCTACATCCTGGTGTCGGGAGGTCGGGCGGAGGTCCGAAACATCCAGCGCTGGCTCAACGGCCGCTACCTGAGCAAGTCGACGTTCTATATCGTCCCGTGCGACGGTCACTACACGCGGGACGTGCAGCAGGCTCTGATGAAGGCCATCCAGTACGAGATCGGGATCCCCCAGGACCAGGCCAACGGCAACTTCGGCCCCGGCACCCAACAGGGACTGCGGAACAACGAGGTCGCTCAGGGATCATCGGGCATCTTCGTCCAGATCTTCAGCGCCGCGTGCGTCTTCAACGGCACGGTGCGAGATGACGGTGACTCCTACACGACGGTCTTCAAGAGCACCTTTGACGCAGCACTCGCCACGTACGTGGCGGCGTTCCAACGCTTCTCCGTGCTCGACGACCACGGTCGGGGCGACTACCGTACCTGGGCCCAACTTCTGGTTTCCACAGGTGATGCTGACCGGCCGGCACACGCCTGTGACACCCGCTACCACATCTCGGAAAGCCGGGCGCGGGCACTGGTGACCGCTGGCTATCACACCGTCGGCCGCTACCTGGACGAGGACGAGCCGAAGGAGATGCAGAAGGAGATCCAGCCGGGCGAGTTGAACGCCATCTTCGCAGGCGGCATGCGGATGTTTCCCATCTCGCAGTACCGCGGCAGATATCTGAGCGACTTCACGTACTCCCAGGGCTACAGCCACGCGGTCCGGGCCCACGACCGGGCCCTCGGCTACGGATTCAACCGCGGTACCATCATCTACTTCGCTGTTGACTACGACGCCACCGACGAAGAGATCACCAGCAACATCATTCCGTATTTCCGAGGCGTACAAGCCGGCCTGTCAGGCCGCGGCAAGCGGTATCTCGCTGGCGTCTACGGTTCTCGCAATGTCTGCTCACGCGCCACCAGCGAGGCGTACGCGCGGTTTTCGTTCGTGTCCGGGATGTCGTGGGGCTTCTCCGGCAACCTCGGGTTTCCAATGCCGGACAACTGGTCGTTTACCCAGATCAAGGAATTTCGGTTCACCGCCGGAGCCGACTCGTTCGACCTCGACCGCAACGTCCACCGGCCCGGTACCGACCCGGGGGTGGGCCCGGAGAACATCGGCGGCACCGGCACACCGCTCGCGGCATTCCTGACCTACATCGACCAACTCTACGCCACCGCTGTGTCGTACGGCCACGGCGCGGATCCGAATCGGCTCGTCCTCGATTTCCTGCGCTACCCCCAGTACGACGGGGAGCGCAGCGGGTGGAACACCCTACTGGATACCACAGGGGTCAGCAGGGAGTGGATCGCGTACGCGGTCGCGAACGGTCCCGCCAGACGGCCTACCTTCATCGATCCCGCGTACGGTGTGCAGGTGAACGTCGACCACCTCGCCGCCACGGCTTGCGCGGTGTATGCCAAGGGCAGTGGCGGCACGACTCCCGGCGGCTCGGGATGGCGGGGCGACTTCGGCGGTTGGGGCGGCGACCTGACGACCTTCTACGCCGACTGGTGGAACAACGAGGACTCCTACGCGTCCGGCTACGCGTTCTGCATGGACCGGCTCGCGAAAATCAACGTCGACTCGTCGTTCTCGTTCGGTGATCTGATAGAGGACGCTGACGGGTATCTCGTCGGCATGGCCCTGCGGGGTGGGGCAAAGGTGCACGAGGCGATCCGCGGCCATCTCGGTGGCACCGGCCATCTCAGCCGGTTCCGGAATTTCTTCACGCGGCGCTACGGCAGTACGGCCGGCGCCACCAGCGCAGCCCGTACGCTGCTCTGTGGCACCAACGACCTCATCACCGACGGCCTGCGGGTAATAGCGATTGAGTTGAAGACGCACGGTGCCCTGCTCCCGCACCTGCTGCCGGACAGCAAACTCAATCCATTCATTCAGGGATACGTCGACACGCTGCAGAACCTCGTAGGCCAGGAGGCGAGGATCAGCCGTCGCACCGTCCTCGGTCGCTAACCCACGGATAGGAGTCCTATGCTGCCTATGCTGGTCGTAGCCCTGACCGCGCCCGCCGCCGTCCTGGCCTTCGGGGCAATTCGCCGTAGGTCACGGGAGCTGCCTACCGCCCCACGTTTCTGGGTCCGGGCAGCCGGAATTCTCCTCCTCTCCGCAGCCGAGGTGTATCTGTTCGGCCTCGTGTATGTAGCGGTTTTCTGGTCCCACGTCCGCGATGTGTGCGTCTCTCGCTACCAGAACTGGGACAGCGCGTACGGCCAGGCACGCTACTGGCCGCTGGAACGAAAGTGCACGGCGCACATCGACATGGTGCCCGGATACGTCAACCCGCTTATCGTGGTTCTGCTCGTCGCGACGTCGGTGGCCGCCCTGCTGGCTCTCGGTCGAGCGGTCCTGAGCAGGAAACTTCGCGGCGCGTCGTGAGGCACCGATCCGACCTAGCCCAACTCTTGACAAGGAACGAAGCTATGAATGAGACGGATCCCCCCGGCCACCCGTGGCAGCGCCGGCGCTTGCTGGCCGTTATCGGTGCTGGCGTCGGCACCGCCGCGCTCGGGACGGTCCCGACCGGTGCCTCCGCCGCACCGCGCCCCAGCCGCCCCTCGGCGGCGACGCGGACCGACTGGGCGGCGGCCACCACCCAGAACGGATGGCCCGTCATCGACTCCGCCCGCGCGACCGGGCACCGGATCGAGGGGTCGAACGCGACGGTCGCGCTCGTGCCCGGTCCGGTGGCGATCGTTCTCCTGCATGTCGCCCGACGCTTTCATTACGAGGTCGACAGCGTCGAGGCCATCAACGGCCACCGATCGGACCGACGCGTCACCGCCGCCTACGAGTCGAACTACCTGTCCGGTAGCGCGATCGAGATCCTTCCCGGACGCTTCCCGATAGGCGCCCGGGATGGTCTCTTCCCGCACGAGCTGGCCACCGTCCGCGACATCCTCGCCGAGTGCGACGGGGTAGTGCGCTGGGGTGGTGACCATCGCACGCTGCCCAAGGAAGGGCACTTCCAGATCGACGTGCGGCCCGGCGACGGGCGCCTCCGGCGGATCGCGGAAAAGATCTCGTCCTGGACGGAGAAGCCGGGCCGAGGAGCCGGAACACCTCCGGACATCTTCAGCGGCTTCCGCCGCGCGGCAGCAACCGGTCTAGCCGACCGGCAGCGCGCCTCGGCGTGACGCGGATCGGTGTCGCCTCTCCTACTTCGCGCAGCGAGCGCGGGAGGGGCGACACCTTCGGCCAAGTTGCCCCGCACCGGCTGGCCCGCCGAGACAGAGGTCTCGACCTCGCCGAACGGGTGCTACTGGTGGTCGCGTGCCGACACAAACCTGACGATACGGCAGCCTACAAGCGACGCCTCGCCGGGACATATTGCACGGATCCTGCGCGACTACCGCCCCATCTCCCACACGTAGACGAAGCCATTTCTAAGGGACGTCTCGTAACTGGGTGGAGGCGTTGCCTGGTACCGGGTCGGTGGTCAGCCGGCGAGGATGATGTTGTGGAGGTTGGCGATGCCGGAAGCGGCGTCGGTCAATGTGTGGGCGGCGCGGCGGTAGTCGCGCAGAATCTTGAAGCACTTCATCCTGGCCAGGGCGTGTTCGACGCCTGCTCGGACGGTGCGGTGCTGGACGTTGAGGGCTTCCTTCCAGTCCGGCAGGTCGCTGCCGTCGGTGGGTTTGCGGTACGGCATGATCACCTCGGGGTTGCCGCGGTAGCCGCCGTCGGCCATCACTGGCCGGCCGTCCAGCTTCTCGGCGATGCCTGAGGTGCGGTAGACGATCGTGTCGTTGCGGTTGCCGGGCTGGGGGTCGCCGACGGCGATGACCAGGCGGGTGGAGGCGTCGATGGCGACCTGCAGGTTCGTCGAGTACCGGTAGTTCTTACTCCGGGCGGCCAGCCGGTGGTCACGCGTGGGGATCAGCGTCCCATCGACGATCGCGATCTGCTCGACCGGCCGCTTCCGCACCGGCGCCAGGGCCAGCAACGGCGCGAGGGTGTCGATGACCCGGTGCGCAGCCGAGTGCGACACCCCGAACAGCGGGCCGATCTGGCGCATCGTCAGGTTCGTGCGCCAGTACGCGGCCACCAGTAGCACCCGATCCGGCAGGTCAAGGGCCCACTGCCGGCCCGGCCGGCCGTCGGCGATGCCGTCACCGCCACGCTCGGCGACCAGCCGGACCAGCTTGCGGAACTGAGCGGGCTGCAGCCCGGTGAAAGGGAAGACCCACTCCGGCTGGGCTGCGGTGATCACCTGCAGCCGCGCATCTTGCCTGATCGTCCTCAACAGACAGACGCCAGGGTTACGAGACGTCCCTTAGGACGCTTATCCCCACAATAACATCCTCGCGGAATGACGCCTGTAGTCGCCAGACCACGCCTCACCTGAGTCAGGGTACGTCCTTCGGTCAAGATCTTGACAGATTGATGAGCCCCTCTGGAAGATGACTGCATCCGGGGCTTCGTAACACCCGGTAGCAACGGGGGATCATATGCGTTTCCGCGTCCTTGGTTTGCCATACATCGAGAGGGCGGCAGGGGTGGCCGGTCGGCGAACCACCGTGCTCGCGTCGATGCTGGCGTTGCATGCCAACACACATGTTTCCCTAAACCGGCTGATCGACGCCGTCTGGGAGGAGCGACCACCCGCGACCGCCCGCGAACAGGTACAGAACTGCATCTCGGCACTTCGGCGATCGCTGGCCGACGGACCGACGGCCATCGCGATCCAACGGCTCGGTGCGGGCTATCGGCTCGATGTCGACGCGGATGAGGTCGACGCGCACCGTTTCGAGCGCGACTATCAGACCGCCACCGCACGAGCCGCCACCGGAGACCTCGAAGCGGCATCTGATCTTATGCGGGCAGCGCTAGCGCTATGGCGTGGTCCGGCGCTAGACGGGATGGAGTCCGCAGAGCTCAGGGCACATGCCTGCCGCCTGAACGACATGCGCACGACGGCGACCGGGCGGATGTTCGAGCTCCAACTGAAGCTGAAGTGCCACAACGAGGTCGTCCCCGAGCTTCGCTCGCTGGCCCAGCTCCATCCTCTGCACGAGCCATACATGTTGCTGTTGACCAAGGCCCTGCTGCAGGGAGGTAGGCACTTGGAAGCACTGTCCGCCTATGACGTTTTCGCTAGGCAGTTGGCGGCCGAGCTAGGGGCGGACCCGGGTTTTCAAGCACAGGCCAGAAGGGCCGAGATCCTGGCAGCGCTCCATCACGCAGCGTCCCCAACCCAGGCGCGGAACGGCCTGAGTGCCGGCGACCTGGACGCCTTTACTCAAGCGGCCCGACTGCTCGCCGACGCAGGACCTCGCCCCGAGCACGAACTGCTGCGCCACTTGGAGAGGGCGGTGCTGCACATTCGGGCAGCATCCGTCCTGCTCGCCTCGCCGGGCGGAAACCAATCGCCCGCATGACAGCGACTCCGGCTGGCCTGGAGGGAACGGTTACTTCGCCCTTCCCTCCAGGCCGAGTCGAGTGTCAGCCCTTGATGTACGGCTTGCCGTCGGCGGCCGGCGCCCGGACCCGACCGACGAGCCCGGCCACCGCCAGGATCGTCGCCAGGTAGGGCAGCATGGCCAGGAACTGGTTCGGGATCACGCTGTTGATGGCGCCCAGGTAGGTGGCGAGCTGGTCGGCGAAGCCGAAGAAGAGCGCCGCGAGCAGCGCCCCCGTCGGGCTCCACCGGCCGAAGATCAGCGCGGCCAGGGCGATGAAGCCCTTGCCGCCGATCATGTTCTTGGTGAACGAGTAGAGCGCCAGCGTGTAGGACGCGCCGCCGATGCCGGCGACCACCCCGGCGAGCAGCACGTTGCGGTAGCGCAGCCCGAGCACCTTGACGCCCAGGGTGTCGGCGGCGGTGGGGTGCTCGCCGACCGAGCGGGTGCGCAGGCCCCACCGGGTGCGGAACAGCGCGATGTGGATGACCAGCACCAGCAGCAGGCCGAGGTAGAGGAAGATGTTGCCCCGGAACAGCGCCGGGCCGAGCAGCGGGATGTCCGACAGCAGCGGGATCTCCCAGTTGCCGAACCGGGGGGCGCTGTTGTACTTCTGCGCGTTGGTCTGCATCAGCCGCTCGTAGAGGAAGCCGGTGACGCCGACGGCCAGCAGGTTGAGCACGATGCCCATGACGACCTGGTCGACCAGGTAGCGGATCGAGAAGACGGCCAGCAGCAGCGAGATGAACGCGCCGCCGATCGCCGCCGCGACCAGACCCACCCAGACGTTGCCGGAGAGGCTGCCGAAGAGCGCGCCGCTGAAGGCGCCCATCAGGAGCTGCCCCTCGATGGCCACGTTGACCACGCCGGAACGCTCGCAGAGCACGCCGGCCAGGGCGCCGAAGACCAGCGGCAGGGCCAGGATGAAGGTGCCCCGGAGGATGTTGACCAGCGGCATGAAGTTCTGCCCGGCCGGCGCGTCGGAGACCTGCCAGCAGAGGAACGACAGCACGAAGCCGACCAGGCCGACGCCGAGCACGAGGGTGAACCAGCGCTTCGGCAGCCCGGCGAGCATCGCGACGCCGGCGGCGACCGCGACGAGGCCGAAGAGGATCGCGCCGAGGGTGCCGTGGATCTCGAGCGCGGCGCCGGCGGCGTCCTCGCTGAGGGTGAACCGGGCCTGCTCGCCGGTGGCGAGCGCCCCGAACAGCACCGTCGCCAGCAGGCCGAGGGCGAGCAGCACGGCGCCGACCTTGCGGGTACGGGTCCAGAAGCCCTGGTCGACGGGGGCGACCGCGACGTCTTCGACAGCCATGGTGGACATGAGTTACCAGCCCTTCGCCAGGCTCGTCTGCAACCGGGCGGCGCGGGCGGCCCGGAGCTGGAAGATCGCCTTCACCAGGGCCGGCGCGGCGATGAAGATGACGATCAGCGCCTGGAGCACGGTGACCAGCTCCAGCGAGATCCCCGAGTAGGACTGCATACGGTTGCCGCCGGCCTGGAGCGCGCCGAAGAGCAGCGCGGCCAGCGCGACGCCCCACGGCTTCACGCGGCCGAGCAGCGCCACGAGGATGCCGTCGAAGCCGATCTGGGCGACCACCAGCGGGGTCAGCGCGCTGGCGGTGGAGCCGAGCACCATGTTGGAGCCGCCGAGGCCGGCCAGGATCCCGGCGAAGACCATGATCAGGACGTACGTCCGGGTGACGCTGATGCCGGCGGTCCGCGCGGCGTCGGGGTTGGCGCCGACGGCGCGCAGCTCGAAGCCGAGCGTGGAGCGGTTGAGCAGCCACCACACCGCCCAGGTGGCCAGCACCGCCAGGATGATGCCGGCGTGCACCCGCAGCCCGTCGCCGAGCAGCCGGGGCAGTTGGGCCGAGCCGTCGACCGGCTTGCTGATCGCGTCCGTACGGTTCGGGTCCTGGACGCCGTTCTGCACGATGATCCAGGTCAGGAAGTACGTGGCGACGTAGTTGAGCATGATCGTGTTGATCACCTCGTGGGCGCCGGTGCGCGCCTTGAGGATGCCCGGGATGAAGCCCCAGATCGCCCCGCCGAGCGCGCCGGCGAGCACCGCGACGAGCAGGTGCAGGCCGGGCGGCAGCGGCAGCAGGAAGCCCGCCAGCGCGGCCAGGATCACGCCCATGGTGGCCTGGCCCTGGGCGCCGATGTTGAACAGGCCGCCCCGGAAGGCCAGCGCCACCGACAGGCCGGTGAAGACCAGCGGCGCGGTGTAGGTGAGCGTCTCCGAGATCGGGCTCATCACCGCCTGGAAGCCGACCGCCTCCGGGTCGAAGACCGCGCCCTTGAACAGGTTGCCGTACGCCTCGCTGACCAGCGTCCAGCTCGCGTTGAGCGCGTCGGCCGGGCGGGCCGTGATGTAGCTGTAGGTGGCGAGCACCTCGGGGTCGGACACGATCATCAGGATCGCGCCGACGACCATCGCCAGCACCAGCGACAGCAGGGTCACCGTGAAGGTGTTCGCCGCCCAGAGGTTGTCCAGGAACAGCCGGCCCAGCGAGGGCTTCGCCTCCGGGGCCGGGGCCTTCGGGGAGGTGGCCGTCCCGGCGCGCTCGGTGTTGCCGAGCGCGGTCCGCGCGGCCTGCGCCTCGGTCGCCGGCTCCTTGTCCGGGGAGCCCGGGTTCGGGTTGGTCATGCCTCGTCCTCGTTGCCAGGGCCCTCGGCGGTCGGGGCCGCCGAGGCGCCGTCGGCCGTCGGCGCGGCCGGGGTCGTGCCGGTCGCGGCGGCGGGCGCCGCGTCGGGGGTGATGCCGGCCATCAGCAGGCCGATCTCCTCGCGGGGGGTGTCCGGGCCGACGATGCCGATGATCCGGCCGCGGTACATGACCGCGATCCGGTCGGCCAGGCCGATCACCTCGTCGAGCTCGCTGGAGACCACCATGACGGCGGTGCCGACGTCCCGTTCCCGGATGACCTGGCTGTGGATGAACTCGATCGACCCGACGTCGACGCCGCGGGTCGGCTGGGCGGCGATGAAGAGCTTCAGCGGCCGGGACAGCTCCCGGGCCACGATCACCTTCTGCTGGTTGCCGCCGGAGAGGGTGCCGACGGGGGCGTCGGCCGAGGAGGTGCGGACGTCGAACTGCGCGATCCGCTCCTTCGCCGACTTGGCGATGGCGTCCGGCTTCAGCGCCAGGCCCTTGCCGAAGGGCGGCCGGTCGTAGATGTCGAGCACCAGGTTCTCCGCGACGGAGAACTCCTTGACGACGCCGTCGACGCTGCGGTCCTCCGGCACGTAGCCGACGCCGGCGCGCAGCACCTTCTTGGTCGACCAGCCGTTGACCCGCTGCCCGTCGAGGGTGACCGTGCCGGCGAGCGTCGGGCGCAGCCCCATGATCGCCTCGATCAGCTCGGTCTGGCCGTTGCCCTGCACGCCCGCGACCCCGAGCACCTCGCCCGCGCGTACGGTCAGGTCGACCCCGTCGACCGCCCGGATCTGCCGGTCGTCGTCGACGACCAGGCCGGAGACCTCCAGGACCGGCTTGCCGGGGGTGGCGGCCTCCTTGTCGACGGTGAGCCGCACGCTGCGGCCGACCATGAGCGCGGCCAGCTCGTCACGGCTCGCCTCGGGGGAGGCGGTGCCGACGGTCTTCCCCCGCCGGATCACGGTGATCCGGTCGGCGATGGCCTTGACCTCGCCCAGCTTGTGGGTGATGAAGACGATCGACTTGCCGGCGGCCTTGAGCGACCGCATCACGGTGAGCAGTTCCTCGGTCTCCTGCGGCGTGAGCACGGCCGTCGGCTCGTCGAGGATGAGCAGGTCGACGTCGCGGGTGAGCGCCTTGACGATCTCCACCCGCTGCTGGATGCCGACCGGCAGGTCCTCGATCACCGCGTCCGGGTCGACCCGCAGGTTGTACCGCTCGGAGACCTCGGCGACCTCGCGCCGGGCCCGCCGCCGGTCCAGGAAGCCGGCGATGCCGCCCCGGACCTGCTCGGCGCCGAGCATGATGTTCTCGGTGACGGTGAAGACGGGCACCAGCATGAAGTGCTGGTGCACCATGCCGATCCCGGCACCGATGGCGTCGGACGGCCCCCGCAGCTTCAGCGGCGCGCCGTCGACCAGGATCTCGCCCTCGTCGGGCTGGTAGAGCCCGTAGAGCACGTTCATCAGGGTCGACTTGCCGGCGCCGTTCTCGCCGAGCAGGGCGTGGATCTCTCCAGGCTCCACCGTCAGGTCGATGTGATCGTTGGCGACCAGATCACCGAACCGCTTGGTGATGCCGCGCAGTTCGAGTCTCAGCGCAACCTCCTGGAGTACGAAGCGATGGTGCAGCGTAGCTGCCGGTGGACCGCTCGCGGCGCGGGGCCGTCGTCGGGTGGAGCGGATCGGCCGCCCCGGCGCCGTGGGGTGGATTCCCCCACGACGCCGGGGCGGCCGGATCGTCGTGCTGTACCGCCCGCCGGCCTACCGGGGTGATCGTCTCACCACGGGCGGCCGGCGGAGCCTCACTTCGGCTGGGCCGCGGAGGTGACGGTGACGGTGCCGGCGGCGATGTCCGCCTTCAGCTTGTCGATCTCGGCCTTCAGCTCGGCCGGGACCTTGCCGTCGAACTCGTGGTACGGGGCGAGCCCGACGCCGTTGTTGGACAGGTTGCCGAGGTAGCCCGGGGTGGCCGACAGCTTCTCGCCGCCGGCGGCCTTGACGACGGCCTCCTTGACGGCGTCCGGGATGTTCTTCTCGACGGTGGTGATGATCGCCGCGCAGTCCTGGGTGCTCTCGCAGCCGTCGACGTCCACCCAGATGGTGTTGTACTTGCCGCCCGACGCCTTCGCGGCGCCGGTGGTGCCGAGGCCCGCGCCGCCGGCGACCGGCATGACGATGTCGGCGCCCTGGGCGACCAGCGCGTCGCTGACCTTCTTGCCCTCGTCCTGCTTGACGAAGTCGTTGGTGAACGACCCGTTCTGCGCGGCCTTGTCCCAGCCGACGAGCTTGACCGTCTTGCTCTTGGTCTTGTTGTAGTGCGCGACGCCGTCGGCGTAGCCGTCCATGAAGATGGTGACCGGCGGGATCTTCACGGCGCCGTAGGTGCCCACCGTGCCGCTCTTGGTCATGCCAGCGGCCAGGTAGCCGGCGAGGAAGCCGGCCTGGGCGGTGTCGAACTGCATCGGGAAGACGTTGGTCTCCTCGACCTTCGCGTCGACGATGCCGAACTGCTGGTTCGGGTTCGCCTTGGCGATCTTGGAGGTGGCGGTACCCATCAGGCCGCCGACGGCCAGGATGAAGTCGCACTTCTGGTTGACGTACTGGGTCAGGTTGACCTCGTAGTCCGCCTCGGCCTTCGACGCGACGTACTTGATGTCGATCTTGTCGTTGGCCTTCTTCGCCTCCTCCAGGCCCTTCCAGGCGGAGGCGTTGAACGACTTGTCGTCGATGCCGCCGACGTCGGTCACCATGCAGGCGCTGTACTTCTTGTCGCCACTGCCGGCGTTGTTGTTCTCTTCGGGAGCCTCGCCACACGCGGCGGCACTCAGCACGAGCCCACCCATCGCGAAGACGGAGGCAATCCGCATCCCACGCACAGAGCGCAAGACGTCTCCTTCCCATTGCACACCGCGTCCTGCACGGTGGCAGCCCTTTGAGCCGGCCTGCGCTGCGCCGCCGGCGTCCCACGTTACGGACGGGAGCGTACGCCCGCGCCCACCCACCGGCCGACAATCGTGCACGACTGTTGAGCGCCTGTTACCCCTACGTAACCCTTAGGTGGGGCAGATCACTCTCAGTGCTGGTAGGTGCGCGGCGGGGCGTCGCGGAACGTCCGGTTCTGCGCGTCGTCCCCTGCCGGTGACGTTACCGCCAGAAGACGGCCACCGCCGCGTTGACCAGGGTCAACCCGACGATTGCCAGGAAGTGCCCACGGTTGACCACGTCGCGCTTCCGGGAAAAGAAGACCATGACAAAGATCAGTATGGCGAGCACCAACTTGGTAACAAGTTTCGCGGGGGCCGGCTCGTCGCCGTCACGCAGCGGCGCCGAGAGGCCGATCCCGGTCGCCAGCATGATCACGGACCCCCAGAGCATGGCCGGGTTGATCCGCAGCTTCCCGCTGACGTACTGGACGATCGCGCCGCCGAGCAGCAGGGCGAAACCAATCAAATGGACGTAGCGAAGTATCAGTCTCAGAGCTTCCACGCCCACCATCCTCCCCCATCAACGACGGATTGTAGTAGCGGGGCGGTAGGGGGTCAGGGAAGCCGCCATGCCTGGAAGGTGGGGCCGTCCGCTGGGAGGGTGACCGCGCCGTCGGCGTCGGGGCGCAGGGCGGGGGCGCCGCCGTACAGGTTCTCGGCCGGACCCAGCCCGGTCAGGCGCAGCGGCTCCCCGGCGGCACGGCGGGCCAGCACCAGCACCGTGCCGGTCGGGGCCTCCCGCAGGAAGACCAGGGTGTCCGCGTCGGCGCGCAGCCAGCGCAGGCCCCCGTGGCGCAGCGCGGGCTCCGCGCGGCGCAGCGCGACCAGGGCGCGGTACGCGGCGAACGTCGCGGCGTCCCAGCTCTCCGGCCGGTGCCACGGCATCGGCGTACGCGAGCCCTCGCCGTTGCTGCCGGTCAGGCCCAACTCGTCGCCCGCGAAGATCATCGGGGTGCCGGGCATGGTGGCGAGCAGGCCGGCGGCCACCTCCTGCCGCGCGGCGTCGCCGACCACGGTGCGGATCCGGGCGGAGTCGTGCGACCCGAGCAGCTGCCACGAGTGGGTGTACGACCGCCAGGAGACAAGCGAGCGGTAGGCGTCCATGGTGGCGAGCACCGCGTCCGCGTCCCGGCGTACCACCCCGCCCGGCGTACCGAGGAAGTTCGGTACGGGCTGGTCGCCGTGCCGCAGCCAGGACCAGACCGGGTCGGTGAAGCCGACGTAGTTCATCGTGCCGTGCCAGCCGTCGCGGTCGAGGTCGCCGGTGTGGTCGTGACCGTGCTCGGCCATCAGCAGGGCGTCGGCCCGGGTCCGGGCGACCACCTCACGCAGCAGCGCCGCCACCTCGTGCGTGTACGCGTCGGCGCCCCGCCGCCCGGTCATGTTCGCCACGTCCACCCGCCAGCCGTCCAGCCCGTACGGGGGGCGCAGCCAGCGGCGCAGCAGCGAGTCGTCGGCGGTGGCGAAGCGCCGGCGCAGCTCGGCGCTGCCCCAGTTCAGCTTGGGCAGCGACTTGACCCCGTTCCAGGACTCGTAGTCACCGGAGACCTCGTCGAAGTAGTACAGCTCCCGCTCGGGCGCGGACACGTCGGAGGCGGCCCTGGTGAACCACTCGTGCGCGTCGCCGGTGTGGTTGCTGGTGATGTCGCCGAGCAGCCGCCAGCCCCGGGCGCGTACGGCGTCGGCGAGGCGGGCCAGCGCGGCGTCCCCGCCGAGCAGCGGGTCGACGGTGTCGAAGCTGGCCGCGTCGTAGCGGTGGTTGGAGCGGGCCGGGAAGACCGGGGTCAGGTAGACGGTGTTCACCCCGAGGCGGTCCAGGTGGTCCAGCCGCTCGGCGACGCCGTCCAGGTCGCCGCCGTAGAACTGCCGGGGCGTCTCGGGCCCGCGCCCGATGACGGGGGTGTCCCAGTCGCACGGGATCGCCCAGTCCGGCACCTCGCGGCCCTCGGCGGCGGCGGAGCGGGCGAACCGGTCCGGGAAGATCTGGTAGATCACCGCGTCGCGGGCCCAGGCGGGCGGCGGGGCGTGGGTGACCAGCTTGAAGTCGCCGTTGTCGGGCACGTCGTGGCTCACCACGCCGGCGGCGTTCAACCAGCGGCTGCCGTGGCTGCCGGTGAGCATGAACCGGTAGTTGCTGACCGGGTTGCGGGCCTCGACGGGCACCCGCCACCAGACGTCGGCGCCGTCGGTGCGGTCGACGACCGCCTCGGTGAACCGGGGCTCGCCGTCGCCGGTGGTGCGCACGTGCACCTGCCGGACGTCGGCGCCGGCCGGCACCCGGACGAAGACGTCGACGACGTCGCCGAGGGCGGGCTCCTGCTCGGGGACGTACAGGGCGGAGCCGTCGTGGTGCGGCAACAGGGACATGGTGGCGCCTTTCGCGTCGGTCGGACGGGAGAGAAATGGGTCTCCCGCCGCGGCCGGTTCCCCGACCGCGGCGGTCGATCCGTGACTGCTCCGGTGTACGTCGGACGCCGACGCCCTTGCCGCAGCGGTGAGCCGAGGAGGCTCAGCCCTTTACGGCTCCGGCGGTGAGACCGTTGACGATGTAGCGCTGGAGGAGTTGGAACACCAGCACCGTCGGGATGGCGGTGAGCAGCGTGCCCGCCGCGAAGATCCCGAAGTTGTTGTTGCGTTCGCCGGCCACCAGCCCGAACATGCCGACCGCGAGGGTCTTCGAGTTGGTGTTCGTGAGGAACACGTTGGCGATCACGAACTCGTTGATCGAACCGATGAAGGCGAGCAGGCCGGTCACCGCCAGGATCGGCGCCACCAGCGGCAGCATGATCCGGAAGAAGATCTGGGCGTGCGAGGCGCCGTCCATGGTGGCGGACTCGTCCAGCTCCTTCGGCAGCGTGTCGAAGAAGCCCTTCATCAGCCAGGTGTTCGCGCCGAGGGCGGCACCCATGTAGAGCAGGAAGAGACCCCACGGGGTGTTGAAGCCGATCACCGGCCACAGGTCGGTGACCTTCGTGAAGATCAGGAAGATCGCCACGATCGCCAGGAACTGCGGGAACATCTGGATCAGCAGCAGGGAGAGCAGCCCGACGCGGCGGCCGGCGAAGCGCATCCGGGAGAAGGCGTACGCCGCCAGCGCCGACAGGAAGATCGACGCGAAGCTGGCCACCCCCGCCAGGAGCAGCGAGTTGAGGAACCAGCGACCGAAGGCGGTCCGCTCGAAGAGGTTGGTGAAGTTCTCCAGCGAGGCACCGGTCGGCACCAGCTCCGTGGAGGAGAGCGTGCCGAGCGGGTTGAGCGCCGCCGAGACGACGAACAGGATCGGGAAGAGGCTGAACGCCACCGCCAGGATGCCGACCAAGTGCCGCCATCCCACCTGCGCGAACCAGCGGTTCCGCCGTCCGGTCGCGTTGCGGTTGGCGACGGGCGCTTCGGTGCGGGTGCTCACGAGTACACCTCCTCCTGCTTGCGGGTCCGGGAGAAGCTGATCGCCGACACCGTCGCCACGATCGCGAAGATGAAGATCGAGACAGCGGCGGCCAGTCCGTACTCGGCGCCCTGGGCGCCGAAGGCCAGCCGGTAGGTGTAGGTGATCAGCAGGTCGGTGGCGCCGGCCGTCGGGTTGTCCGCCGGGAACGGTCCGCCCTCGGTGACGAACTGGATCGCGTTGAAGTTGTTGAAGTTGTACGCGAAGGACGCGATCAGCAGCGGCGAGATCGCCACCAGCAGCAGCGGCATGGTCACCGCGCGGAACGACTGGAACGGCGACGCCCCGTCGACCGAGGTGGCCTCGGTCAGCTCGCGTGGGATGGCCTGCAACGCGCCGGTCGTCACCAGGAACATGTACGGGTAGCCGAGCCAGAGCTGCACCAGCAGCACCGCGAGCCGGGCCGACCAGGTCTCGCCGAACCAGTCCACCCCCAGCCCGAACAGGTTGTTGATCAGGCCGAAGTCGGTGTTGAACATGTCCCGCCAGACCAGCAGCATCGCGAACGACGGCATGGCGTAGGGCAGGATCAGCAGCACCCGGTAGAAGTTCGTGCCCCGCATCCGGGGCGAGTGCAGCGCCAGCGCGATGCCCATGCCGAGCAGGAACGTGAAGCCGGTGGAACCGAGCGCGAAGGCGAAGTTCCAGATCAGCGTGCTGAAGAACGGGCCGGAGATGGCCGGGTCGGTGAGCACGTCGGCGAAGTTGCGCAGCCCGACGTTTACCTGCCAGCCCTGGGCCAGCGTCTCGCCGTCCGCGGCGACGAAGGAGCCGACCTTCCCGTCGGCGGTCCAGGTCTTACCGGTCTCGCTGTCGCGGATGCAGTCGCAGCCCGCGTCGTACGCCCGGACCGCCTTGCCCTCGTAGGCGCGCGACAGGCCGGACGAGCGCAGCGCGCCCCCGGAGGTCGGCACCACCAGGTCGGTGATGTCCTTGCTCCGATTGCTGGCCTCGCCGAAGTTGAGGATCTGGTAGCCGTCGGCGGCGGTGACCTTGCCGCCCGGCGCGACGGTGACGCTGCCGGCGTCGAGCGGGCGCAGGCCCTCGGTGTCGCCGACGGAGACGGTGTTCGTCTGCGGGTCGGTGACCAGGAAGACCAGCGCGCCGGTGGCCGGGTCGCCCTTCGTGGCGACGGTCAGCGGGTACTGGACCGAGCCGGGGACCTGCGTCACCGAGCCGCTCTGGATGGCGACGATGGCGTCGTCCTTGCTGCCCCGGTGGCCGTCGCCGAAGTTCGTGAAGGCGGTGCTCGCGGTGTAGAGCACCGGGATGATCTGGAACGCCACCAGGAAGAGCGTGCCCGGGAACAGGTACTTGACGGGGATGTGCCGGGGCGTCAGGTAGAGGTAGAAGAGGCCGGCGGTGGTCGCCAGCAGGACCGCCAACCCGACCCAGAGTTCGGCCTCGATGAGCGGGAAGGCCGCCCAGACCGCGATCCCGGCCACGAGGCCGAGCAGGACCACCTTGACCAGCATGCCGGTCAGGGTGATCGGCGCGTGGTTCCGCGCGGTACGGGACGTGCGCGGGGACCCGGACCGTACGGGCCCCCGGCCCGGGGGCTGCGTGGCAGTCCCCGGGCCGGACGACGGCGTGCTCATTACTTGATCTGGCCGGCGATCGTCTTACCGGCGGCGGTGATCGTCTTGGCCGGGTCGGCGCCGCCGATGATGGCGGCCTCCGCCTTGCCGAACGGGTCCCAGATCGCGGCCATGGCCGGGATCGCCGGGAGCACCTGGCCGTTCTTGCCGGCCTCCTGGAACTTGGCCAGGTCCGGGTCGCTGCCCTTGACCTGGTCGAGCGCGGCGGTCAGCGCCGGGGGACGCGGCTCGGCGTTGTAGAGCGCCATGGCGAGGTCCGGGGTGGTCACGTGGTTCGCGACGAACTCCTGCGCCAGGGCCTTGTTCTGCCCCTTGGCCGCGACGTAGAAGGACTGGACGCCCACGAACGGCTGGGCCTCCTTGCCGCCGGCGAAGCCGGGGACCGGGGAGATGTCGTACTTGATGTTGGCCTTCTTGGCGTCGGCGATGGCCCACGGGCCGGAGACCAGGAAGGCGCACTTCTTGCCGGTGAAGGTGGCGATGGAGTTCTCGCCGGTGATGGAGCGCTTCAGCGCACCCTCGCCCTTCTCACCCAGCTTGGCGATCTTCTGGAACGCCGCGATCGACTCCGGCTTGCCCACGCCCAGGTCCTTCGGGTCGTAGTCGCCGTTGGCGGCGGTGCCGAAGAGGTAGCCGCCGGCCGAGGTGTAGAGCGGGTAGATGTGGTACGCGTCGCCGTTCTGGCCGGACTGGAGGCAGAGGATCTCGCTGGCCTTCTTCTCGGCCTTGAGCTTCTTGCCGGTGGCGACCAGCTCCTCGATGGTCTTCGGCGCCTCGGGGGCCAGCTCGGTGTTGCGGATCAGCGCCAGGTTCTCCATGGCGTAGGGCACGCCGTAGAGCTGGCCGTTGAACGTGACGGCCTTGACGGCGGTCTCGTTGAAGGCGCTCTTCTGCTCGGCGGCGAGCTGGACCGGGTCGATGGCGCCGTTCTGCACCAGGTTGCCGATCCAGTCGTGCGCGCCGACCACGACGTCCGGGCCGCTGCCCTGCTGGGAGGCGGTGACGAAGTTGGTCTGGAGGTCCTTGGAGACGGCCTGGACGTCGACCGTGACGCCGTTCTCCTTGCCGAACTTCTCACCGAACGGCTTGAGGGCGGCGGCGCGCTTGTCGTCGGCCCAGATCACCAGCTTGCCGCCGGTGGCGGCCTTGCTGGATTCCTTCGCGGCCGGCTCGTCGTTGCTGTCGCCACCACAGCCGGAGGCGGCGAGCGCCAGGCCGAGGACGGCGACCACACCCGCGGTACGGATGCGCATCGGTACTCCTGTCGTCATGGCGGCACGCCGGGGGAGGGGCGGACCCGCCAGTGGAAGCTCTGTAAGTTTCTTGCCAACCGGCGCTCGGCGTGCTGCGCCGCTGCTCTCGCGTGTTGCGGGGACGTTAGCAAGAGGTTGCAGAGAATGGAAGGGCTTGCAGAAGTGTACGCAAGAACTTGCCTTTGAGCTAAAGTGCGCCCATGCGCGCTCGACTGTCCGACATCGCCCAACAGGCCGAAGTCAGCGAGGCCACGGTGTCGCGGGTGCTCAACGACCGCCCGGGAGTGGCCCCCGAGACCCGGCAAGCCGTACTCACCGCCCTCGATGTGCTCGGCTACGAGCGCCCGGCCCGGCTACGCAAGCGCAGCGCCGGCCTCGTGGGTCTGGTGGTCCCCGAACTCGACAACCCGATCTTCCCCGCCTTCGCCCAGGTGATCGAGTCGACCCTGGCGCAGAGCGGCTTCACCCCCGTGCTGTGCACCCAGACGGCCGGCGGGGTCACCGAGGACGAGTACGTCGAGATGCTGCTGGACCGGCAGGTCTCCGGAATAGTCTTCGTCTCCGGCCTGCACGCCGACACCGCCGCCAACCACGACCGCTACCGGGCCCTGATCGCCCGCCCGCTGCCCGTCGTGATGATCAACGGGTACGCGCCCGGCATTCCCGCGCCCTTCGTCTCCTGCGACGACGGCGAGGCCACCGAGCTGGCCGTGGCCCACCTGGTGGCGCTCGGGCACCGCCGCATCGGCCTGATCACCGGACCGGACCGGTTCGTGCCGGTGCAGCGCCGGGTGGCCGGCTTCCGGGCCGCGATGGGCCGGCTGGTCGGCGTCGACGAGGCCGGCCTCGACGAGCTGGCCGAGCTCTCCCTGTTCGGTGTGGAGGGTGGCGAGGCCGCCGCCGCCCGGCTGCTGGAGCGCGGCGTCACCGGCATCGTCTGCGGCTCCGACCTGATGGCGCTCGGCGCGATCCGGGCCGCCCGGCAGCGCGGCATGTCGGTGCCCGGCGAGCTGTCGGTGGTCGGCTACGACGACTCCCCGCTGATGGCCTTCACCGACCCGCCGCTGACCACGATGCGGCAGCCGGTGGCCGCGATGGCCGTCGCCGCCGTGCGGGCCCTGGTCGACGAGATCAACGGGCACGCCGCCCCGCACTCGGAGTACGTGTTCCGCCCGGAACTGGTGGTGCGCGGCTCCACCGCGGTCGCCCCCACCGACGCCGCGCGGCCGACCCCTGGCGGCCCGACGCGGCAGCGCCCGGCCCCGCCCGCGCTCGCCGTCCCGGCCTGACCGCCCCGCCCGCGCTCGCCGTCCCGGCCCTGACAGCCCGCTCTGGGGAGGGCCGGGCGGTCGAGGGTCGCCGCGCGCCGTGACCCACGCCATTTCTTGCGCAAGGAATGCTTGACTCTTGCAGTCACGGGCGGCATTCTGCTCAGACACCGCACCCGCACCCGCGCCACGCCGGGTGCCGCCGTCCCGCGCCACAGAACGGGGAACGCCACCGATGACCGTCAGCAACCCCACGCCGCTGACCTCCGACGACGACTGGTGGCGCTCCGCGGTCGTCTACCAGGTGTACGTACGCAGCTTCGCCGACTCCAACGGCGACGGCGTCGGCGACCTCCAGGGCATCCGTGAGCGCCTGCCGTACCTGCGCGACCTCGGGGTGGACGCCCTCTGGCTGACCCCCTTCTACACCTCCCCGATGATCGACGGCGGGTACGACGTCGCCGACTACCGCGACGTCGACCCGATGTTCGGCACCCTCACCGACTTCGACAACATGATCACCGACGCGCACGCCCTCGGCCTGCGGATCATCGTCGACCTGGTGCCCAACCACACCTCCAGCGCGCACCCGTGGTTCCAGGCGGCGCTGGCCGCCGGACCGGGCTCCGCCGAGCGCGAGCGCTACCTCTTCGCCGAGGGCAAGGGCGAGAACGGCGAGCTGCCCCCGAACGACTGGGAGAGCATCTTCGGCGGCCCCGCCTGGACGCGCATCGACGACGGCCAGTGGTACCTGCACCTCTTCGACCCGGCCCAGCCGGACCTGAACTGGCGCCACCCCGAGGTGCGCGCCGAGTTCGAGGGCGTCCTGCGCTTCTGGCTCGACCGGGGCGTGGACGGCTTCCGGATCGACGTGGCGCACGGCATGATCAAGGCCGAAGGGCTGCCGGACGTCGGGTTCAACTCGATGACCACCGGTCAGCGCCAGGCGGAGCTGCTCGGCAAGGGCCGGCTCCCCTACTTCGACCAGGACGAGGTGCACGACATCTACCGCGCCTGGCGGCCGATCCTGGACAGCTACCCGGGCGGCCGGATGGCGGTCGCCGAGGCGTGGGCCGAGACCCCGCAGCGCCTCGCCCGCTACATCGGCCCGGACGAGCTGCACCAGGCGTTCAGCTTCGACTTCCTCGACGCGACCTGGTCGGCCGACTCGTTCCGCAAGGTCATCGACACCGCGCTCGCCGAGTCGACGATCGTCGGCGCGCCCACCACCTGGGTGCTGTCCAACCACGACAAGCAGCGGCACGTCACCCGCTACGGCGACGGCGCCGAGGGGCTGCGCCGGGCGCGGGCCGCCACCCTGCTGATGCTCGCCCTGCCCGGCTGCGCCTACATCTACCAGGGCGAGGAACTGGGCCTGCCGGAGGTGCTCGATCTGCCGGACGAGCTGCGCCAGGACCCGGCGTTCCTGCGCACCGGCGAGAGCCGGGACGGCTGCCGGGTGCCGATCCCGTGGAGCGGCGAGCTGGCCCCGTACGGCTTCGGGCCGCAGGGCAGCGAGCTGAGCTGGCTGCCGGCCCCGGCGACCTGGCGCGGCCTCTCGGTCGCCACCCAGGCCGGCGTGCCCGGCTCGACGCTGGAGCTCTACCGCACCGCGCTGCGGATCCGCCGGGAACACCCGGCGCTGGCCGCCGACGCGGGCGGAGTCACCTGGTTGGAGGCCGGGCCGGGCGTGCTCGCCTTCAGCCGCGCCGCCGGCGACACCGTGCTGACCTGCGTGGTCAACATCAGCGGTGCGCCGGCCCTGATCGACGGGTACGGCGTGCCGATCGCCGCCAGCGAGCCGCTCACCGGGCAGGGCTCCGGCCATCTGCTCGGAATCGACGCGGCAGCCTGGTTCGAACGGCGCTGAGCGGGTAACCCGTCATCGACCTGGTCGTCCGTCGTGCCCCGCGCCGACGGGCGACTGGGCCATCGACCCCTTGTGGTGGGGGGTGAGGTGGCGCCGGCGTCATCGGAGTCCGCTCCGGCGGCGCCGGCGTCCATCTGGATGCGCCCACCCGGCTGGGCTCAGACCCCGCCGGTGAGTTTCGCGGCGATGCGCCCGAAGCCGGCCCGCAGCTCGGCCTCGGTGGGCGGGGCCAGCGGTTCCGCCCGGTCGGCCTCCTCGGCCGCCGCCTCCAGTTCCTCGTCGATGGTGTCCTCGAAGTCGCCGTAGAGGTCGGCCTGGTCGAGCTGCGCCGCCTCGTCCTCGGCGGCGACCTGCGCCGCGGCGATCTCGCCCCGGATCTCCTCGGCCGAGACCGCGGGCAGCAGCGGCTCGACCACCGCCATCAGCTGCTCCTCGGCGACGATCGCCTCGGCCAGCGCGAGGGCGTGCGGCCGCTCGTAGGGGCCGCAGACCACCGGCTCCCACTCGTCGACGTCGCCGAGCGGACCGAAGGTGATGATCCACGGCAGGCCGAGCATCGGCGAGTCGTCCGGCAGGTCCAGTGTCACGAGTGCGCCCACGCGCCCATCATGGTCCGTCACGCCCCCGGACCGGGAGGCATTCGCCCCTATTTCACCGCCGTCGTGGCTGTCGGCATTCCGCGCGCGTCAGCCCGGCCGGGCCGCGTCCAACGCCGCGCGGACCAGGGCCAGCGCCGCCGCGGGCGGCACGCCCAACCGGGCGGCCTCGGCGGCGTAGTCGGCCGCGACCCGCTGCAACCGGTCCGTCGCGTCGTCGCGCCCGGGCGCGACGAAGGTGCCGTGCCGGCCGCGGGTCTCCAGCAGACCGGCCGCCTCCAGCTCCCGGTAGGCCCGCGCCACGGTGTTGACCGCCAGCCCGAGGTCGGCCGCGAACGCTCGGACCGTGGGCAGCCGGGTGCCCACCGCCAACCGGCCCGTCCCGATCAGCTCCGCGAGCTGCCCGCGCACCTGCTCGTACGGCGGCACCGCCGAGGCCTGGTCGACCGAGATCCGCACGCCCGCTCCCCCGCTCATCCGGCCCCGCCCGGGGTGCCGGGATCCGTCTCCGCGTCCGTCTCGGCCGGCGCCGGGCTCGCCGCCAGGTCCACCACCCGGCCGCGCGGGCTGGTCGCGGCCAGCGCCGCGCCGAAGAGCACCAGCTGGTTGAGCAGGTAGAGGTAGAGCAGCAGGCCCACGGCGCCCGCCACGACCGTGTACGCCGGGTTCCGCTCGGTGCGTACCACGTAGAAGCGCCCGACGGTGTTCAGCAGCGTGATGCCGACCGCGACCAGCAGCACCACGGGGCGCAGCCGGGACCGGGTCATCCGCAGCCTCGGCACCGCCACCAGCAGCAGGGTGGCCAGCACCGCGTTGACCAGCACGCTGAGCACCGCGCTGACCGTGGTCAGGCCCGCCGAGCCGGTGCTGCGCAGCAGGAAGCGCAGCAGCGACTCCAGGGTGTCCACCGCCGCCACCGAGACGCCGAGCAGCACGAAGATGACCACCAGCACGCCGAGGTCGACCAGGCGGCGGACCACCAGGTTGCCGGGTTGCTGGTTGAGCCCGTACATGAGCCGCTGGGAGGAACGGATCGCCTCGACCCAGCCGATCCCGGTGAACGCCAGGATGATCAGGCCGACCACCCCGACCGTGCCGCTGCTGTCGGCGATCTGCACGGGGTCGAGGAACGGCAGGTTCTCCCGGAGGAAGTCGGCGGCGGCGTCGCTGACCTCGTCGTTGTCCTCCAGGATGGCCCCGAAGATCGAGTACCCGACCAGCGCCAGCGCGAAGACCGCGAAGAAGCCGTAGTAGGCGATCGCGGCGGCCAGCCGCCCGCCCAGCACGTCGGTGTAGAGCACGCCGGCCCGCCACAGGTGGTCCGCGACGCCCCACCGGCGGCGCGCGGCGCTGATCCTGCTGTCGATACCCGCCTCGATGCGGCCCAGCACGTTCACGCCGTCATCCTCGCCGATCTTTCGCCCCCGCGCGGGCAACCGGACGCCGCCCCGTACCGGGCGGCGGTCCTCCGGCCCGCACCGGCCTCGGCGAAGTGGGCGCCGTGGCGCTCGTGGCGCACCCGGGCGACCGCTCAGCCGCCCAGCCGGAAGTCCCGGCGCGGCTGCCACCGGGTCTGCCCGCTGTGCGAGAAGAGGGTGAACGCCTCGACCTCGAACATGGCCGAGAAGTCGGCCAGGTCCTCGTACGCCCTGTCCAGCGCCTCCGGCGCGACGTCCTGCGCGACCGTGACGTGCGGGTGGTACGGGAAGCGCGTCTCGCGGTGCAGCTCGGGGGCGGCGCTGATCGCGGCGGCGAGCAGCTCGCACTCGCTGATCCCGGCGGCCACCGCCACGAAGACGACCTGGGTCACCGGCCGGAACGTGCCGGTGCCCCGCAGGTGCAGGGTGAACGGCAGATGGGCGGCGGCGACCGACCCGAGGTGCCGTTCCACCGTCGGCAGCGTCGCCACCGGGATCTCGGTCGGCCCGAGCAGGGTCACGTGCGCGGGCACGACCCGAGGGTCGCCGGCCTCGACCCGCCGCCGGGTGAGCATGCCGCCCCACGGCTCCGGGATGTCGACCGCGATGCCGATCTCGATGGTGTCACCGGCGTCCGGCGTCCCGTCCCTGCGATCCACGCTGTGCGTCATCCCTCCGGCCACCGGCCCGTCCGCCCTCACCCGTCGCGCCGGGGCGCTACTCGCCGCGCACCGGCGGGAAGAAGCCCACCCGCTCGTACACGGTGCGCAGCGTCTCGCCGGCGGTCGCGCGGGCCTTCTCCGCGCCGGCGGCGAGCAGCTTGTCCAGCTGCGCCGGGTCGTCGAGGTAGGTCCGGGTGCGCTCCTGGATGGGGCCGACGAACTCCCGCACGACCTCGCCGAGGTCCTTCTTCAGGTCGCCGTAGCCCTTGCCGGCGTACGCGGCGACCAGGTCGTCGACGCTGCGCCCGCTCAGGGCCGAGTAGATGGTCAGCAGGTTGGAGATGCCGGGCTTGGTCTCGGTGTCGAAGACGATCTCCCGCCCCGTGTCCGTGACCGCGGAACGGATCTTCTTGGCCGAGCGGGCCGGATCCTCCAGCAGGTTGACGATGCCGGCCGGCGACGAGGACGACTTCGACATCTTGGCCGTCGGGTCCTGGAGGTCGGTGATCTTGGCGGTGTCCTTGACGATGTGCGGCGCGGGCACCGTCAGGGTCGGCCCGAACAGCGAGTTGAACCGCTGGGCCAGGTCGCGGGAGAGCTCCAGGTGCTGGCGCTGGTCCTCGCCCACCGGCACGGCGTTGGCCTGGTAGAGCAGGATGTCGGCGGCCTGCAGGACCGGGTAGGTGAACAGGCCCACGCTCGCCCGCTCGCCACCCTGCTTCTGCGACTTGTCCTTGAACTGCGTCATCCGGCTCGCCTCGCCGAACCCGGTGATGCAGCCCAGCACCCAGGCGAGCTGCGAGTGCTCGGGCACCTGCGACTGCACGAAGAGCGTGCTGCGTTCCGCGTCGAGGCCGACGGCGAAGAGCTGGGCGGCCGCCATCCGGGAGCGCTGCATGAGCGTCTTCGGGTCGTGCCCCGCGGTGATCGCGTGCAGGTCGACCACGCAGTAGTAGGCGTCGTGGGTGTTCTGCAACGCCACCCAGTGCCGCACGGCGCCCAGGTAGTTGCCGAGGTGGAACGAGTCGGCCGTCGGCTGGATGCCGGAGAAGACGCGGGGGCGGGCGGGTACGTCGGACATGGCGGCAATTCTGTCAGCAAGACCCGGTGCGCGTCATGACGGGCCGGCGGGTCGGCTCCGCCCCGTCGGTGTCGGGGCGGCGGCCTCGCGCCGTGGCTCCGGCAGGCGCCCGGCGGTGACCGTGAGCCGGGCCACCCGTCGCCCCTCCAGCGTGAGCACCCGCAGCAGCCATCCGCCGGACGGGTCGTCGGGTGCCGCGCCGCCGTCGCCGGCCGGGCTCCCGGTCACCGCCACCTCGTCGCCGGCGACCGGGAGCCGGCCCAGCGCGGCCATCACGAATCCGCCGACCGTCTCGTAAGGGCCGGGCGGCAGGCTCACCCCGGTGCGCTCGGCGAAGTCGGCGAGGTTGAGCCGGCCGTCCACCACGGCGGGCAGGCCCGCGTGCACCGGCTCGGGGGCGGTGTCGTACTCGTCGTGGATCTCCCCGATCAGCTCCTCGATCAGGTCCTCCAGGGTGACGATCCCGGCGGTGCCGCCGTACTCGTCGACCACCACGGCGAGGTGGTGGCGTTCCCGGCGCATCTCGCTGAGCGCGGCGAGCACCCGTTTGCTGCCGGGCAGCCGCTTCACCTCCCGGATCAGCTCGCCGACGGTGGTGCGGGGGTCGAGGTCGGGGCGGAGCAGCACGTCGCGCAGGTGCACGAAGCCGACCACGTCGTCGTGGGTGCCGTCGACCACGGGGTAGCGGGTGTGCGTCTCGGCCCGGACCAGCCGCTCCGCCTCGGCGATGGTGTGCCGGGCGGAGAGGAAGACGACCTCGGTGCGCGGCATCATCACCTCGCGGACCAGGCTCGCGCCCGCGACCAGCACCTCGTCGATGATCCGGCGCTCGACCGGGTCGAGCAGGGTGTTGGCGGCGACCAGGTCGCGCAGCTCCGCCTCGCTGATCCGCTCCCGGCCGGCCGCCGGGCTGGCGCCGAGCAGGGCCGTCACCGCCCGGGTGGCGGCGTCGGCGGTGCGCACCACCATCCGGGCGACGGCCCGGGGTAGCGGCCCCGGCTCGCGGCGTGGCCGGCTCCGGGCGCGTCGCCGCGGCCCGGGAGCATCCGCTTCCCGCATGACTGTGATGGTAGACAGCACGGCGCCAACGGGCTGCCCGTGTTCGGCTCTGTTCGAAGTTGGTGGATCATGCTGGAATGGCAAGGTCGCCGACGGAGGGCGGCCACCGGGCGACCGGCCGTAGGGTGATCACGACACGGGCCGCGACACGGCGGCCAGGCAGGAGGAGACCGACGTGAAACTGCTCGTCACCGGCGGCGCCGGCTTCATCGGCAGCGTGGTGACCCGGATGCTGCTCGACGCCGGCCACGAGGTGGTGGTGCTCGACGACCTGCGCACCGGCCACCGGCAGGCGCTCGCCCCCGACGCGACGTACGTCGACGCGTCCGTCCACGACGCCGCGCGGGTGCTCACCCCGGGCGCGGGCTTCGACGGGGTGCTGCACTTCGCCGCGCTGATCGCCGCAGGCGAGTCGATGACCAGGCCCGAGCTCTACTGGCACGCCAACACGGTCGGCTCGATCGCCCTGATCGACGCCGTCCGGGCCGCCGGCGTACCCCGCCTGGTCTTCTCCTCCACCGCCGCCGTCTACGGCAACCCCACCGAGCTGCCGATCCCGGAGACCGCGGTCAAGGCCCCCACCAACACGTACGGCGCCACCAAGCTCGCCGTCGACATGGCCCTCACCTCCGAGGCGATCGGGCACGGCCTGGCCGCCGTCTCGCTGCGCTACTTCAACGTGGCCGGCGCGTAC
The DNA here is from genome assembly GCF_040649055.1 of Micromonospora sp. NPDC049060. Classification (NCBI taxonomy): domain Bacteria; kingdom Bacillati; phylum Actinomycetota; class Actinomycetes; order Micromonosporales; family Micromonosporaceae; genus Micromonospora; species Micromonospora sp. NPDC049060. The sequence goes on along the minus strand of NZ_JBEZEV010000042.1, from coordinate 20,695 downwards.
CTCGACGGCGACGTCGCGCTCGGCGAGCGGCACGACCCCGAGACCCACCTGATCCCGATCGCGCTGGAGGTGGCCGCCGGCCGGCGGGAGAAGCTCCAGCTCTTCGGCGACGACTACCCGACCGTCGACGGCACCTGCGTGCGCGACTACATCCACGTCGCCGACCTGGCCCGCGCCCACCTGCTGGCGCTCGGCGCCGCCACCGCCGGCCAGCACCGGATCTACAACCTGGGCAACGGCAACGGCTTCACCAACCGGCAGGTGGTCGACGTGGTCCGCGAGGTCACCGGCCACCCCGTGCCGGTCGAGGTGGCGCCGCGCCGCGAGGGCGACCCCGCCGAGCTGGTCGCGTCGTCCGCGCTGGCCCGCGAGGAGCTGGGCTGGGTGCCGCAGAAGCCGACCCTGCCCGACATCGTCGCCGACGCCTGGGCCTTCTACCGCACGCACGTCGTGGGGCCGCGGTGACCGACGACGTCGCGGCCCGCGCCACCGCCGGCTTCCGTTCCGCGTACGGCGGGCCGCCCGCCGGCCGCTGGGCGGCTCCCGGGCGGGCGAACCTCATCGGCGAGCACACCGACTACAACGACGGCTTCGTGCTCCCCTTCGCCCTGCCGCTGCGCACGGTGGTGGCAGCCGCCCCGCAGCCCGGCGACACCTGGACGGTCTGCTCCGAGCTCACCGGCGAGACGGTCGCCTTCGGCGCCGACGAGCTGGCCGGGCCCGGCCGGGTCGACGGCTGGGGCGCGTACGTGGCGGGGGTCGTCTGGGCGCTGCGGGAAGCGGGGCACACGCCACCCGGCGCGCGCCTGGCGATCGCCTCCGACGTGCCGCTGGGCGCCGGGCTGTCCTCCTCGGCCGCGCTGGAGGCCGCCGTGCTGGCCGCCCTGGTCGACCTCGGCGGGCTGGACCTGCCCGCCGAGCGACGACCCCGGCTGGCCCAGCGGGCGGAGAACGACTACGTGGGCGCGCCGACCGGGATCATGGACCAGTCGGCGGTGATCCGGTGCCGCGCCGGGCACGCGCTCTTCCTCGACTGCCGGGACGAGTCCGTCGAGCAGGTCCCCTTCGACCTGGACGCCGCCGGTCTCGCCGTGCTGGTCGTCGACAGCCGGGCCCCGCACCGGCACGCCGACGGCGAGTACGCCGCCCGCCGCGGCTCCTGCGAGCGGGCCGCCGGGCTGCTCGGCGTCGCGGCGCTGCGCGACGTCCCCGCCGACGGGCTGGCCGACGCCCTGGCCCGGCTCGACGAGGACGAGACCCGCCGCCGGGTACGGCACGTCGTCACCGAGAACCAGCGGGTGCTCGACACGGTCGCGCTGCTGCGCGCCGGGCGGGTACGCGAGATCGGCCCGCTGCTGACCGCCTCGCACACCTCGATGCGCGACGACTTCGAGATCACCGTCCCGGAGATCGACACGGCCGTCGAGGCGGCCCTGGGCGCCGGGGCGCTCGGTGCCCGGATGACCGGCGGCGGCTTCGGTGGCTGCGTGCTCGCCCTCGTCGACGCGGAACGGGCCGACGCGGTCGCCGCCGCCGTCACGGCCGCCTACGCCGAGCGGGGCTTCGCCGCGCCCGGCCACGTCACCGTCCTGCCCGGCCCCGGGGCGACCCGGCTGGACTGAGCACCGACGCGGCGACCCGCCGGCCGGCCGCTGCCCGCCCGGCGGGCAGCGGCGGCTGCCGGCGTGGGGCACGGTCAGCCCGGCAGGCGACGGGCGGGCGTCGGCACCCGCCCGTCGGCAGGACTCACTGCGCCTCGACGATCATCCCCGCGCCGACCGTACGGTTGGTGGCCTCATCGATGATCACGAAGCCGCCGGTGGTGCGGTTGCGGCGGTACTCGTCCGCGAGCAGCGGCACGGTGGTCCGCAACCGCACCCGGCCGATCTCGTTGAGCCCGAGCCCGTCGGCGGACTCGTCGCGGTGCAGCGAGTTGACGTCCAGCCGGTAGTGCAGCCCGCGCACGATCGCCCGCGCGGAACGGGTGGTGTGCTTGATCGCGTACCTGCCGCCGACCTGGAGCGGACGGGTCTCGTCCATCCAGCAGACCATCGCCTCGATGTCCTGGGACACCGCCGGGGCGTTGTTCGGGCGGCAGATCATGTCGCCCCGGGAGATGTCGATCTCGTCTTCCAGGCGTACGGTCACCGACATCGGCGGAAACGCCTCCGCGACCGGCCCGTCGGCGGTCTCCACGGCGGCGATCCGGCTGGTGAACCCGGACGGCAGCACCATCACCTCGTCGCCCGGCTTGAGCACGCCGGAGGCGACCTGACCGGCGTAGCCCCGGTAGTCGGTGACGGTGGTCGACTGCGGGCGGATCACGTACTGCACCGGGAACCGGACGTCGACCAGGTTGCGGTCGCTCGCGATGTGCACCCGCTCCAGGTGGTGCAGCAGCGACGGGCCCTCGTACCAGGGCATGTTCTCCGACCGGGCGACGATGTTGTCGCCGCGCAGCGCCGAGATCGGCACCACCGTCAGGTCGGGCACGTCGAGCTTCGCGGCGAACGCGGTGAACTCGTCCGCGATCCGCTCGAAGACCTCCTGCGAGAAGTCGACCAGGTCCATCTTGTTGACGCAGAGGACCAGGTGCGGCACGCGCAGCAGCGAGCAGAGGAACGCGTGCCGCCGGGACTGCTCGACCAGGCCCTTGCGGGCGTCCACCAGGATCAGCGCCAGGTCCGCCGTTGACGCCCCGGTGACCATGTTGCGGGTGTACTGGATGTGCCCCGGGGTGTCCGCGATGATGAACTTCCGCCGGGGGGTGGCGAAGTAGCGGTACGCCACGTCGATGGTGATGCCCTGCTCACGCTCGGCCCGCAGGCCGTCCGTGAGCAGCGCCAGGTTCGTGTACTCGTCGCCCCGGGCCGCGCTTACCGCCTCGACGGCGGCGAGCTGGTCGGTGAAGAGCGACTTCGTGTCGTAGAGCAGCCGGCCGATCAGGGTCGACTTGCCGTCGTCGACGCTGCCGGCGGTGGCGAAGCGCAGCAGGTCCATCGGCCTGCCGGGCGTCTCGGTGGCCGTGGGCGCGACGGTCTCGGTGGTCATCAGAAGTAGCCCTCCCGCTTGCGGTCCTCCATGGCGGCCTCGCTGACCCGGTCGTCGCCCCGGGTGGCGCCGCGCTCGGTGATCCGGGTGGCGGCGACCTCCTCGATGACCTTCTCGACCGTGTCGGCGTCGGAACGGACCGCCGCCGTGCAGGACGCGTCGCCCACCGTCCGGTAGCGCACCCGCGCCTTGAACCGGTCCTCGCCCGCCCGGGGACGGAAGAACTCGTTGACCGCGTAGAGCATCCCGTCGCGCTCGACCACCTCGCGCTCGTGGGCGTAGTAGATCGACGGCAGGGCGATGCGCTCGCGCGCGATGTAGTGCCAGACGTCCAGCTCGGTCCAGTTGGACAGCGGGAAGACCCGGATCGACTCGCCCGGGTGGTGGCGGCCGTTGTAGAGCGACCACAGCTCCGGGCGCTGGTTCTTCGGGTCCCACTGGCCGAACTCGTCGCGGAAGCTGAACACCCGCTCCTTGGCGCGGGCCTTCTCCTCGTCGCGGCGGGCGCCGCCGAAGAGCGCGTCGAACCGGTGCTTCTCCACCGCGTCCAGCAGCACCGGCGTCTGGATCCGGTTGCGCATCCCGTCGCCCGACTCCCGCACCAGCCCGCTGGCCAGCGCCTCCGGCACGCTTGCCACCACCAGTTGCAGCCCCAGCTCGACGACCCGCTGGTCCCGGTATTCCAGGACCTCAGGGAAGTTGTGCCCGGTGTCCACGTGCATGACCGGGAACGGGATGTTGGCCGGGGCGAACGCCTTCTGGGCCAGCCGGAGCATCACGATCGAGTCCTTGCCGCCCGAGAAGAGCAGCACCGGCCGCTCCATCTCGGCGACCACCTCGCGCATCACGAAGATGCTCTCGGCCTCCAGCGCGTCGAGGTGCGACACCTGGTAGGCGGCGGGGGCGGTCATGACACGGGCTCGCTTCGCTCGAATCCGCTCATCGATATTCCAGACCTTTCCGGTCGGGCATGCCAAGAAGTGCCGCTCAGGCTACCCGGAATGACGCTGCAACGCTGCAAGCAACCGACTGGCGAGATCCTCGCGGCAGACCAGCAGGTCCGGCAGGCGCGGATCCGCCTCGTTGTATCTCAGCGCAGAACCGTCGATCCGGGAAGCGTGCAGCCCGGTGGCCGTCGCCACAGCGACCGGCGCGGCCGAATCCCACTCGTACTGGCCGCCCGCGTGGATGTAGGCGTCCACCTCACCGGTGACCACCGCGGCGATCTTCGCCCCGGCCGAGCCCATCGGCACCAGGTGCGCCCCGACGTCCTCCGCCAGGTCGGTCAGGAACACCGGCGGCCGGCTCCGGCTCGCCGCCAGGCGGATCGTCCGCCCGCCGGGCGCCGCGGCCGCCTCCGGGGTCAGCTGCGGGTACGCCGGCGGATAGTCGGTGCCCAGCACCCGTTGCTGCGCCGGCAGCCCGACCGCGCCCGCCACCAGCCCGTGCGGCGTCGGCGCGTCCCGCGCCCAGAGCGCCACGTGCACCGCCCAGTCCGAACGGCCCTCCTCGGCGAACTCCCGGGTGCCGTCCAACGGGTCGATGATCCACACCCGGTCGGCCGCCAGCCGGGAGACCGCCTCGGCGTTCACCTCCGCCGCCCAGGCCAGCCGCGAGCCCTCGTCCTCCTCGGAGAGGACCGCGTCACCCGGCCGCCACTTCGCCAGCTCGGTGCGGATCAGGTCGTGCGAGACCTTGTCGCCCGCCGACTTCAACGCTCCCGCGTCGGCGAAACCCATCTCGGACCGCAGGCCGAGCAGCGCCTGACCGGCCCGGGCCGCCAGCCACCGGGCGAAAGCGCCGTCGATCATCGGAGGACTGCCCATGACTCCTGCTCCCGTCGCCTCGCCGTGCTCCGCACCCGGCACGTCGCCGCCGACGAGCCGCCCCGACGGTCGCGTCGCGCCGAAAGGCGAAGACTACCGGCCCCCGGCGCCCGACCCTGCCCTCACACCCCGTGGTAGAGGTTCTGCGTCGGCTCCACGCCCCTGGTGATCACCGACTCCACCACATCCGCGGCCCGGTCCACCAGGAACTCCAGCTCCTTGCGCTCCGCCGCGCCGAAATCCGACAGTACGTAGTCCGCCGGGTCCTGCCGCCCCGGGGGCCGGCCGATGCCGAACCGCACCCGGACGTACTCCTTCGTGCCCAGCGACTTCGACATCGAGCGCAGGCCGTTGTGCCCGCCCTCGCCACCGCCGCACTTCACCCGCACCTGCCCGTAGCCGATGTCCAACTCGTCGTGCACCGCGACCACCCGGCCCGGCGGCACCTTGTGGAACTGGGCCAGCCCGGTCACCGGCCCGCCGGACAGGTTCATGTACGTCAGCGGCTTGACCAGCACCAGCTTCGGCCCGCCGAGACCGAGCCGCCCCTCGGCGACCTCCGCCACCGCCCGCTTGTGCCGGCCGAACCTCGCGCCGAGCCGGCCCGCCAGCAGGTCGGCCACCATGAAGCCGACGTTGTGCCGGTTGCCGGCGTACTCCCGACCCGGGTTGCCCAGGCCGACCACCAGCCACGGCCCCGTCTCGTCCGTCACGCCCCGCCCCTCCCGCTGCTCGCCGTCACCCGCCCGCCCGGACACCGATACGCCGACAGGCGCCCCCGATCGCGCGGGGACGCCTGTCGCAACGATGCGAACCGATCAGGCCTCGGTCTTCGCCTCGGCGTTCTCCTCGCCCTCCGCGGCCGGAGCCTCGGCGGCCTCGGCGGTCTCCTCGCCGACACCGGCCTCGGCCTCCTCGGCGGCCTCCTCGACCTCGGGGAGGGTGGCCTCGAGCTGCTCGGCGGTCGGCGCGGCGGTCACCGAAGCGACCGTCTGGTCCGCGTCGGCGGCCAGCTCGACGCCGGCCGGCAGCTCCACGTCGCCGGCGGTGACCTGGGTGCCGGCCTCCAGGCCCTCGATCGAGGCCTCCAGGTGGTCCGGCACCTTGGTGGCGTCGGCGGTGACCGACAGGGTGTCGTGGTCGTGCACGATCAGGGTGTCCCGCGCGGCCTCGCCGGTCAGCTGCACCGGGACCTCGACGGTGACCTTCTCGCCCCGGCGGACCAGCAGCAGGTCCACGTGCTCGAAGGTGTCCTTGATCGGGTCGCGCTGGATCGCCTTCGGCAGCGCCAGCACCTGGGTGCCGTCGCTGACCTCGATCGCGAAGAGCTGGTTGGCGCCGCCCTTGCGGATCGCGGCGGCGAACTCACGCGACGGCAGCGCGATGTGCTTGGGCTTCTCGCCGTGGCCGTACAGCACGGCGGGCACCTTGCCGGCCCGGCGGGTACGACGGGCACCACCCTTGCCGAACTCGGTGCGGGGCTCGGCGCTGATCTTTACCTCGGACACGGGAGAACTCCTGATGCTTTCGCTGCGGCGGCTTGTCGTCTGGCGGTGCTGGGGCGAGGGGCTCGCTGGGGCTCATGCGTCGAGAACGACTGCCCGGAGCACCGCGTCGATGACGGTGCCTCCGTGCGGCGCTTCTCAGCGGCCCGCCGGGCACCCTCGCCGTGGCAACCGCACCAGTCTACCCGAGCTGATTCCGCGCGTTCCGGCAGTCCCCTTATCACCGTTCCCGCAGCCCCGCAGGGCGATTTCGGCCTGCCCCGGCGGCACCCGCCGCCGGGCGCCGCGCCGGCCCGGCGCCGACCGGCCTTCCCGCCCGTGACCGGCCTCCCCGCCCGTGACCGGTCGACGCAGCGACGCCGCTGCCGGAGCGCCGACGCCGGACCGGGGGCGGCGGTGCCCGCCCGGCCCGGCGTCAGACGGTCAGCTCAGGCCGCCGAAGAGGGTCGTCACGGAACCGTCGTCGAAGACCTCACGGATCGCCCGCGCCAGCAGCGGCGCGATCGACAGCACGGTGATCTTGTCGAGCTGCTTCTCCGGCGGCAGCGGCAGCGTGTTGGTCACCACGACCTCGCTGATCGGGGCGTTCTTCAGCCGCTCGGTCGCCGGGTCGGAGAGCAGCGCGTGCGTCGAGGCCACGATCACGTCGGCCGCGCCGGACTCCCGGAGGATGTCCGCCGCCCCGCAGATCGTGCCGCCCGTGTCGATCATGTCGTCGACGATCAGGCAGACCCGGCCCTCGACCTCGCCGACCACCCGGTTCGCCACCACCTGGTTCGGCTTCAACGGGTCCCGGGTCTTGTGGATGAACGCCAGCGGGCAGCCGCCCAGCCGGTCCGTCCACCGCTCGGCCACCCGCACCCGGCCCGAGTCCGGCGCGACCACCGTCATCGGGCGGCCGGCGTACTTGTGCTGGACGTACTCGGCGAGGATGTCCATCGCGAAGAGGTGGTCGACGGGGCCGTCGAAGAAGCCCTGGATCTGCGCGGTGTGCAGGTCGACGGTCAGGATCCGGTTCGCCCCGGCCGTCTTCAGCAGGTCCGCCACCAGCCGGGCCGAGATCGGCTCCCGGCCGCGGTGCTTCTTGTCCTGCCGCGCGTACGGGTAGAACGGCAGGACCACCGTGATCCGCTTGGCCGAACCGCGCTTCAGCGCGTCGATCATGATCAGGGTCTCCATGACCCAGGTGTTCACCCCGTGCGTCACGGACTGCACCACGAAGGCGTCCGAACCGCGTACCGAGTCCTTGAACCGTACGAAGATCTCACCGTTGGCGAACTCGTACGCGTCGGCCGGCGTCGGCGCGACGCCGAGCACCTCACCGATCTCCTTGGCCAACTCCGGAAAGCCACGTCCGGAAAAAAGCATCAGGCTCTTGCGGTTTTCGGCGACGATGCTGCCCATGGGCCCGTCTGCTCCCGTTGGTCGGTGGTACCCGGCGGTGGTGGTGGGCCGGGGACTATTCGGTTGCAGTATCCCCCGCGCCCGGGGCCGACCTGACCGGCTCGGCATCCCCGTGGATTGCCTCACCTTCACTTGCCCCGGATCCCGGCGCCGACGCACCCTCATCCGCTGCCTGGGCCCGCGCGGCCGCCTCGGCGGAGACCGTGCCCGCCCGCTTGCGGGCCACCCAACCGTCGATGTTGCGCTGCGGCGCACGGGTCACCCCGAGCGCGCCCGCCGGCACGTCCTGCGCGATCGCGCTGCCCGCCGCCACGTACGCCCCGGCGCCCACCTCGACGGGCGCGATGAGGCTGGTGTCGCAGCCGACGAACGCGCCCTCGCCGACCGTGGTGCGGTGCTTGTTCACCCCGTCGTAGTTCACGAAGATCGTCGCCGCGCCGATGTTCGCCTTCGCGCCGATCGTCGCGTCCCCCACGTACGACAGGTGCGGCACCTTCGCGCCCGCACCCACCTCCGAGTTCTTCACCTCGACGAACGTGCCGACCTTGGCCTTCTCGGCGAGCCGGGCGTCCGGCCGCAGGTACGCGTACGGCCCGACGCTGGCGCCCGCACCGACCTCCGCGCCCACCGCGTGGCTGCGCAGCACGGTGGCGCCCGGGCCGACGACGGTGTCGACAAGCGTCACGTCGGGCCCGACGACCGCGCCCGTGCCGACCACCGTGCCGCCGCGCAGTTGGGTGTTCTGGTCGACCACCGCGTCCCGGTCGAGGGCGACCGTCACGTCGATCCAGGTGGTGTCCGGGTCGAGCAGGCTGACCCCGGTACGCATCCACGCCTCGTTGACCCGGTCGCGCAGCAGCCGGCGCAGGGCGGCCAGCTCGACCCGGTCGTTGCAGCCCAGCGTCTCCACGTGGTCCGCCGCCACGTGCACCGCCACCGGCTCGCCGGCCGAGCCCAGCAGGGCGAAGACGTCGGTCAGGTACTCCTCGCCCTGGTCGTTGTCGGTCGACAGCTTGCCCAGCGCGTCGCGCAGCCGGGCCACGTCGAACGCGTAGATGCCGGCGTTGATCTCCCGGATCGCCCGCTGCGCGGGGGTCGCGTCGCGCTCCTCGACGATCTGCTCCAGCCGCCCGTCGGTGTCGCGCACGATCCGGCCCAGGCCGGTCGGGTCGGGCACCTCGGCGGCGAGCACGGTCGCCGCCGCGCGTGCCTCCTCGTGCGCCGCCACCAGCGCGGCCACCGTCTCCGGGCGGAGCAGCGGCACGTCGCCGTTGATCACGATCACGGTGCCGGTGGCGTCCGGCGCGGCGTCCAGCGCGATCCGGACGGCGTGCCCGGTGCCGAGCTGCTCGGCCTGGAGCACCGGGGTGGCGTCGGGGGCGATCTCCGCGAGGTGCGCGCGGACCTGGTCGGCGCCGTGCCCCACCACGACCACCGTGCGGTCCGCGGCCAGCGGAGCGGCGGCGGCGAGCACGTGGCCGACGAGGGTACGGCCGAGCAGCGGGTGCAGCACCTTGGGCAGCGCCGACTTCATCCGCTTGCCCTCACCGGCGGCGAGCACGACAACGGTGCGGAGGTGGGGCTGGGACACGACACGGGCTCCCGTCGGGACGGCGAACAGTCTCGCGGCCATGCTAACCAGACGGCGAGCCGCCGTTCGGCATGGCCACACGAATGCCGTGAGACGCGGTCTGAGCTGGGGTGCCTGGATTCGAACCAGGAGCTCAAGGCTCCAAAGGCCTGCGGGTTGCCGTTACCCCACACCCCATAAAAATGTCAAGCTTCGCGCACCGCCATTGACGGTTCGCCTCGCTCGACGGTCTGGAACAGCTCGGCGATCATACCTTCGATCCGCCAGTAGAGCTCGCGGCTACGCGGCACGGTGATCACCAGGCAGCCACGATAGTCGTCCCCGACGTTGCGCCGCAGCGTGGCCGGACGGTGTTTCTTGAGATTGGCGCGCTGGAAGCGACCGACCGGCAGGTCGAGCTTCCGGGCCCACCATTTCAGCGCCGCGTCGAGGTCGGCCGTCTCATGGATGCTGATGCGATAGCTGGGCACGGCACGGTCGACCCCGCACACCTCGAGAAAACGCAGGAAGAGCGCGAGCAGCCCCGGATCGCTGTTGACGAACTGGAGGCGGTCGTCCCGCCGCCACGGCTTGGACTTCGTCCCCTCGCACCAGTAGATCGCCGCACCGAGGAGGAGGAGATCCCGGTCGGCGAGGGAGCCCACCAGGCCGGCCGCACGCACCTGCTCCGCGGTCCGGGCCGCGTCGCGGGCCCTTCGGTGCGCCGACCACCGCGCCTCGGTCATCAGCGCCGCGTGGGCCCGGCGCCGCTCAGCGCCCACCCCCTCCTCGACCAGCGGCAGATGCCTGACCCACTGGTAGGCGGTCGACTTCGCCACGCCGAGTTGGCGGGCTATGTCGTTGACGGAACGCCCCTCGGCGCGCAGCTCGACCGCCGCCGCCCTGAGGTCGTCCTTGGCATTGGGTCGGCGGGTCCGCTCGGGCGCCGGCACGCCCCGGAGAAGGTCGTGGACCCGGTTGCGCCCGAGCCCGGTCCGTGCCCGGATCTCGCGGACGGAGAGCTGCTCGACGGTGCGCAGCCGGCGCACCTCGTCAGCCAGAGGATCGCTCATGAGCAGCACTTTAGAACGTACGTACGACAGTGTCAGACATTCATCCCTGACGCTGTCCCATGCGCCTCGCCAGCGCCTAAGTTACGGTGACGTAGGCGTAACTTCGTGATCACTCCGTCCCTCTGCGAGGTGCCCATGTCCGCTACGTCCCTCGACCCCGCCGCCGGACCGAAGCCCCTCACCCAGGGCACCCAGTCCCGGGGCATCCTCATCGCCCTCTGGGCGTTCGTGGTGATCCCATTCCTGGCCCTCGTCGCCGCCGTACCGGTCGCCTGGGGTGGCTGGCTGAACTGGACCGACGTGGCCGTCGCCGGGTTCTGGTACGTGCTCTCCGGGCTGGGCATCACGGTGGGCTACCACCGGTACTTCACGCACGGGTCGTTCAAGGCGAAGCGCTGGCTGCGGATCGCGCTGGCGGTGTCCGGCTCGCTTGCGGTGCAGGGCGAGATCATCCAGTGGGTGGCCGACCACCGACGCCACCACGCATTCTCCGACCTGGAGGGCGACCCGCACTCGCCGTGGCGGTTCGGGGAGAGCGTCCGCGGCCTGACGAAGGGCCTGTTCCACGCGCACGTCGGCTGGCTCTTCGGCCGGGAGCTGTCCAACCGGAAGCGCTTCGCCCCGGACCTGCTCGCCGACCGGGACATCAGCCGGGTGGACCGGCTGTTCCCGCTGCTGGTGGTGGTCTCGGTGCTCGGTCCCGCGCTGATGGGCGGCCTGCTCACCTGGTCGTGGCGGGGAGCGCTGTCCGCGCTCTTCTGGGCCGGCCTGGTGCGCATCGCCCTCCTGCACCACGTGACGTGGTCCATCAACTCCGTCTGCCACGTCTACGGGGAGCGGCCGTTCGCGATGCGCCAGGGCGACCGCGCGTCGAACTTCTGGCCGCTGGCGATCGTGTCGTTCGGCGAGAGCTGGCACAACCTGCACCACGCCGACCCGACCAGCGCCCGGCACGGCGTGCTGCGCGGCCAGGTGGACATCTCGGCCCGGGTGATCTGGCTGTTCGAGAGGCTCGGCGCGGCGTGGGACGTGCGCTGGCCGAAGCCCGAACGCATCGCGGCGAAGCTCGTCGCACCGGCCACCGGCCGGTAGCGCGGTCGATGGGCGCGGAGGCCGCCTGGCAGGATGGCCGGGTGACCGAGCGCCGGCGGAATGACGAGAACATGGCGGATGTCCCTGGCAACGACGGCACGACCGGCCGGCGGCGGGTGGTTCCCGCCGCGGCCCCCAAACCCTCCTCACGCGTACGCATGTCGGCAGCCCAGCGCCGGGAGCAGCTGATCTCGACCGCCCGGCAGATCTTCGCCGAGCGCGGCTTCGACGCCACCTCCATCGAGGAGGTGGCGGCCCGCGCGAAGGTCTCCAAGCCGGTGGTCTACGAGCACTTCGGCGGCAAGGAGGGGCTCTACGCGGTGGTGGTGGACCGGGAGGTCCGCGCCCTGCTGGACCGGATCACCACGGCCCTGACCGCCGGGCACCCCCGCGAGTTGCTGGAGCAGGCGGCGCTGGCCCTGCTGACGTACATCGAGGAGGAGACCAGCGGCTTCCGGGTGCTGGTGCGGGAGTCGCCGGTGCTGTCGGCGGCGGGCAACTTCAGCAGCGTCATGAACGACGTGGCGCACCAGGTGGAGCACATCCTGGGCGCCGAGTTCTCCAGCCGGGGCTACGACCCGAAGCTGGCCGAGCTCTACTCGCAGGCGCTGGTGGGGATGGTGGCGCTGACCGGCCGCTGGTGGCTGGAGGTGCGCAAGCCGCGCAAGGAGACGGTGGCGGCGCACCTGGTCAACCTGGCCTGGAGCGGGCTGTCGCACCTGGAGGCCAAGCCGAGCCTGATCACGGTGCGGGGTCGCTGACCCCGACGTCGGTCAGCGGCCGTGGGCCTCGGAGACCGGGTGGTGCCGCAGCCGCCGTTCCTCCTCGGCGTGCTCGTCGGTGCCGACCTTGTCGTACAGGCCGGTGCCGAGCAGGAGCAGGCCGAAGAGCATCGACACGATGACCGTGGACATCGAGAAGTTGAGGAAGTTGGCCTCGGTCTGGAGCACGGACATCATGAGGACGCTGGTGACCAGGAAGACGACCCCGGCGGTCAGGTTCATGTAGTGGCCGAGGTTGCCGCGCCGGGACGCGCCGATGATGAGCACGATCCCGAAGGCGACGGAGGCCAGCGAGAAGGCCAGGTTGGTGCGGAGCCCGAGGGCCCAGTTGTCGCCCCGGTCGAAGAGCGGGTCGCCCGCCGTCAGGGCGACGCCCCAGACGCCGAAGACCAGGATGTAGAGCCCCACCAGGCCGGCGAGGACCCGGTAGACCGGCCGCGCCGGATGGTTCACGGGAAAGTGCGGCATGACCCCTCCACCAGTCAGGACATTCGCCCCGATTGTCCCCCGGAAGAGGTCGCCCGTCCGCCGAACGCCCGACAACAGGCACAACCACGAAGATCCCGCCTCACCGGGCAGCAACGGGCCAGATGGAGCGGGACCACGACAGGTTTTCGCCGGAGCCCGACCCGCGCAGGGATCAAGCCTGATCGCCCGGAGCGGGTCGGGCTCCGGCGAAAACCCAGCAGCAGGAGGGATCAGAGCACGAGCCGGGCCTTCTGCCAGGCCTCCTGCTCCTCGTCCGTGCCGACCTTGCCGTACATGCCGACCATCAGCAGGACCAGGCTGACCACCATCAGCGCGATGACGGTGAAGATGCTGAAGTTGAAGATGTTGGCCTCGGTCTGGATGAAGGCGAGACCGGCGAGGCTGATCACCATGATGGCGTACGCCAGCCACTGGTTGATCATGACGTCGATGTTGCGGCCGATCGCGGTGCCGGCCAGCACCGCAGCCCCCAGCAGGGCGCTGAGCAGCGAGAAACCGAGGTTCGTGCCTTGGCCGAGGACCTGGGTGTCATCCTGGGCGAGGGCCTCGTTGCCGGCGCTCGCGATGATGCCGAGCACGCCGAAGGCCACCAGGTACAGACCGGTCAGCCCGCCGATCGCCCGGTAGACCGGCCGCGCGGGGTGGTTGACGGGGGTGTGGGCCATGTCTGAGTCTCCAACGCCGTTCGGGTGAGGGGTCGCCGACGATTGTCCCGCACCCCGGAGTGTGACGCCGCACACGGGGGCCTCCGGTGTGCGGCGCCGCGACCAGGGGGGCGACTCAGGTCGCCGGGATCTCCTCGGCCAGGGCCAGCCAGGACTCCTCGGTCCGCTCCCGCTCGGCCCGCAGCTCCTTGAGCTGGGCGTCGAGCTCGGCGACCTTCGCGTAGTCGGTGGCGTGCGTGGCGAGCTGGTCGAGCAGCGTCGCCTCCTTCTGCTCCAGCTTGCCGACCTGCCGTTCCAGCCGGGCCAGTTCCTTGCGGGCCTGCCGCGCCTCGGCGGCGGACATGCCGGTCGCGGCGGGGGTGTCGGCGCCGCCCCCGGGGGCCGTCTCCGGCATCGCGGGGCCGGGCTGGCCGGCGGCCCGGGCGAGGTACTCGTCGACGCCCCCGGGCAGGTGCACCAGCCGCCCGTCGCCGAACATCCCGTACGCGACCTCGGTGACCCGCTCGATGAGGTACCGGTCGTGGCTGGCCACGATGACGGTGCCGGGCCAGGAGTCGAGCAGGTCCTCCAGCGCGGCGAGGGTGTCGGTGTCCAGGTCGTTGGTGGGCTCGTCGAACAGCAGCACGTTCGGCTCCCCCGCCAGCAGGCGGAGCATCTGCAACCGGCGACGCTCGCCGCCGGAGAGGTCGCTGACGGGCGTCCAGAGCCGCCGGTCGTCGAAGCCGAAGACCTCGGCGAGTTGGGCGGCGGAGACCTCCCGGTCGCCGAGTTGCACCCGCCGGGCGACCTCCTCCACCGCTTCGAGCACCCGCAGGTGGCCGGGCAGTTCGGCCAGCTCCTGGGAGAGGAAGGCCGGCCGGACGGTCGAGCCGGTGGCGAAGCGCCCGCCGTCGGGGCGGGTGATGCCGGCCAGCATCCGCAGCAGGGTGGTCTTGCCGGCCCCGTTGCGGCCGAGGATGGCGATCCGGTCGCCGGGGCCGACCTGCCAGGTGGTGTCGCGCAGGATCTCCTTCGGGCCGGCGTGCAGGGTGACCTGCGCCAGGTCGTACACCTGCTTGCCGAGCCGGGCGGTGGCGAGCCGTTGCAGCGACATGGTGTCGCGCGCCGGCGGGACGTCGGCGATGAGGGCGTTGGCGGCGTCGATGCGGAACTGCGGCTTGGAGGTGCGGGCGGGCGGGCCGCGCCGCAGCCAGGCGATCTCCTTGCGGAGCAGGTTCTGCCGGCGGGCCTCGGTGGCCGCGGCGACCCGGTCCCGCTCGGCGCGGGCGAGGGTCCAGGCGGCGAAGCCGCCCTCGTACGCCCGGACGGTCTGGTCGGCGACCTCCCAGGTGGTGGTGCAGACGGCGTCGAGGAACCACCGGTCGTGGGTGACCACGACGAGCGCGCCCTTGCGGCCGACGAGGTACTTCGCCAGCCAGTCGACGCCGCCGACGTCGAGGTGGTTGGTGGGCTCGTCGAGGATGAGCAGGTCGGACTCGCGGACCAGCAGCGCGGCCAGCGCGACCCGCCGCCGCTCGCCGCCGGACATCGGGCCGACGGGCTGGTCGAGGCCGAGGTGGGGCATGCCAAGGCCGTCGAGGATGGCCCGCACGCCGGCGTCACCGGCCCACTCGTGCTCGGCGCCCATGCTCTCGCCGAGCCAGGCGGTGCCGAGCACCACGTCCCGGACGGTGGCCTCGGGGGCGAGCTGGAGGCTCTGCGGCAGCCAGGCGACCCGCAGGTCGCGGCGGTGGGTGACCCGCCCCTCGTCCGGTTCCTCGATGCGGGTGAGCAGCCGCAGCAGGGTGGACTTGCCTGCGCCGTTGAGGCCGACCACGCCGATCCGGTCGGCGTCGTCCAGGCCGAGCGAGACGTCGGTGAGCAGCGGCCCGGCGGCGCCGTAGCCCTTGGACACCCGGTCCAGGTTGACGATGTTGGCCACGACCTCACCTCCCATGATCAAGGCGTCCCGGTGCCGGCCGGCACCTGGGACGCCTGAGTCTCCAGCGTACGCGGACCGCCCCGCTGCCCGCCGGGCGCGGGCTCCACCCGGCGCCGCCTGGAGAGGCGGTACCGGGGGGCCGGGAGCGCGGGATCGGGCGGGGTGGGCCGGTCAGGCGATGCGCGCGCCGGGCACCGGGCCGTGCGCGGTGCGCGCCTCGCGGCACACGTCGGCGGACGTCAGCTCCGCGGCGATCCGCTCGGCGTCGGCGGCGTCCGCCGCGAGGAAGACGCAGGTCGGCCCCGAGCCGGAGACGATGCCGGCCAGCGCGCCGGCCGCCTCGCCGGCCTTCAGCGTCTCCGCCAGCGACGGGCGCATGGCCAGGGCGGCGTCCTGGAGGTCGTTGCCGAGGGCCGCGGCGAGCACCCGCGGGTCCCGCTGGCGCAGCGCGGCGAAGAGCGCGTCGGTGCTGCCCAGCGGCTCGCCGGCCGCGCCGGCCGCGCGCAGCCGGTCCAGTTCCCGGTAGGCGACCGGGGTGGAGAGGCCGCTGTCGGCCACGGCCACCACCCAGTGCCAGGTGGTGGGGCGGGCCAGCACGGGGCTGACCGACTCGCCCCGGCCGGTGCCGAGCGCGGTGCCGCCGTGGATCAGGAACGGCACGTCGGAGCCGAGGTCGGCGGCGATCCGGGCCAGCTCGTCGCGGGACAGCCCGGTCCCCCAGAGCGTGTCGCAGGCGACCAGCGCCGCGGCCGCGTCGGCGCTGCCTCCGGCCAGCCCACCGGCAAGCGGGATCTGCTTGCGCAGGTGCAGCCGGGCGTGCGGCGGCACCCCCGCGTAGCCGGCGAGGGCGCGGGCCGCCCGGATGGCCAGGTTGGTGTCGTCCAGGGCCAGCTCGCCGGCGCCCTCGCCCTCCATGGTCAGGGTGAGCGTGTCGCCCCGGCGGGCGGTCAGCTCGTCGTGGATGGAGATGGCGTGGTAGACGGTGTTCAGCTCGTGGTAGCCGTCGGGGCGCAGCGGTCCCACCCCGAGGTGCAGGTTGACCTTGGCGGGCACCCGGACCCGCACCGGTCCGCTGGCTCCGCGCCGCCGCTGCTCGTCCTCGTCGTCCGGTCCCCAGGCCTCGGTCACGGGCGTCAGCCTACTGCGCTGCGGGTGGGGCGGTCGGGGCCGACGCGGCGATGGCGGCGAACTGCTCGACGGTGAGCGACTCCCCGCGTGCGCCGGGGTCGACGCCGGCGGCGGTGAGCGCGTCGGCCGCCCGGTCCGCGCCGCCGGCCCAGCCGGCCAACGCGGCGCGCAGGGTCTTGCGGCGCTGCGCGAAGGCCGCGTCCACCACGGCGAAGACCCGTTGCCGGGGTACGTCGGCGCGGGGCGGCTCGCGGCGGGTGAAGGCGACCAGCCCGGAGTCGACGTTCGGCACCGGCCAGAAGACGTTCGGCGGGACCTTCCCGGCGGCGCGGGACGAGGCGTACCAGGCGAGCTTGACCGACGGCACGCCGTACACCTTGGAGCCGGGGCCGGCGACGAGCCGGTCGGCGACCTCCTTCTGCACCATCACGAGCCCGTGCCGCAGGCTGGGCAGCTCGGCGAGCAGGTGCAGCACCACCGGCACGGCCACGTTGTAGGGCAGGTTCGCCACCAGCGCGGTCGGCGCGGGTTCGGCCAACTCGGTGGCGCGGACGCGCAGCGCGTCGGCGTGGTGCACGGTGAGCCGCGCGGCGTCGGGCCCGGCGTGCCGGGCGGCGGTGTCGGGCAGCGCGCCGGCCAGCGTCGCGTCGAGTTCCACGGCGTGCACGTGCGCGGCGGCCGGGAGCAGGGCGAGGGTGAGGGAGCCGAGGCCGGGGCCGACCTCCAGCGCCACGTCGTCCGGGGCCAGGCCGGCGGCGGTGACGATGCGCCGGACGGTGTTCGGGTCGTGCACGAAGTTCTGGCCGAGCCTCTTGGTGGGGGTGACGCCCAGCCGGGCGGCCAGTTCCCGGATCTCCGCCGGGCCGAGGAGACCGGTCACGCCCCGTAGCCTATGCGGACCGCCTTCCGGGCGCGCGGGCCAGGGGTCCCGACCGTCACCACGGGCCGAAGGCGCGGTCGCCGGTGGCGGAGACGGCGGCGCAGAGCTCGTCCAGGTCCGTGCCCGTCGTCTCGGCCAGCGACCGTACGGTCAGCGGGATCAGGTACGAGGCGTTCGGCCGGCCCCGGTGCGGCATCGGGGTCAGGTAGGGCGCGTCGGTCTCCACCAGGATCTGCTCGACCGGGGTCAGCGCGGCGGCCTCCCGCAGCGCGGCGGCGCTGCCGAAGGTGACCGTGCCGGCGAAGCTGAGCAGGTAGCCCCGGCGGACGCACTCGCGGGCGAAGTCGGCGTCGCCGGAGAAGCAGTGCAGCACCACGGTGTCCGGGGCGCCCTCGTCGTCGAGGATCCGCAGCACGTCGGCGTGCGCGTCGCGGTCGTGGACGACCAGCGCCTTGCCGTACCGCTTGGCGATGGCGATGTGCGCCCGGAAGCTCTCCTCCTGGACGGCGCGGCCCTCCTCGCCGGTGCGGAAGAAGTCCATTCCCGTCTCGCCGATCCCCCGCACCCGGTCCCGGGCGGCGAGCGCCTCGATCTCGCGCAGCGCCTCGTCCAGGTCGGGCAGGCGGGGGGCCTCGTTCGGGTGCAGCGCCACGGTGGCCAGCACGGCCGGGTGGTTGTCGGCGACGTCGGCCCCCCAGCGGGAGGAGGCGACGTCCACCCCGACCTGCACGAGTCGGTCGACGCCCACCGAGGCGGCGACGGCCACGGCCACGGCGACCGGGTCCTCGACGGGCACGACGTCCGGGTCCCCGTCCGCCTGCGGCTGCGGGGGCACGCCGGCCTCGCTGACGGTGATGTCGAGGTGGGTGTGGCTGTCCAGCACGGGGCGGGGCAGCGGCTCGGGCACGGGCGGGAACTCCCCGGCCCGGCGGGCGGCGCGCTGCTTGCGGGTTTCGGTGGGCTCGCTCATCGCGGTCAGCATCACACACCGCCGATGGTCCGCGTCGTGGGGACGCCACCGCCTGTTCACCGGGACGGCACATCCCACGCCTAGCGTCGTCGGCGTGACCATCACCCCTCAGGCCAGCGGAAACGGCCCGCGTGTGACGTACGGGGGCGTGGTGTACCCGGCGGAGGAGATCGCCCGGGGCGCGGCGTACGAGCTGTTCAGTGCCGAGGAGGCGCCCGGCTTCGAGTGGGCGCCCCGGCCCGGGGTCACGCTGCCGTGGCGCAGGTTCGTGCACGCCACCGAGGTCACCGTCGTGCCTCCCGTGGCCGAGCCGGGCGACGAGGCGGAGTCCCCGCTGCTGGTGCCGCTGCACCGGGAGCGGGGCTGGGCGTACGTGCAGCAGCTCAGCCAGCAACCCGCGGCGGCCGGGGACCCGACGCTGGCGGCGGTGCGCGCCTCCGCGGTCATCCGGCGGGGCACCCGGATGGTGAAGGTGCTCTCCGCGCGGCAGCTCGCCGGTTACGTGCGCGGGTGGCTGCCGCACGGTTTCTGCTATCGGGAGCACGACGTGGCGCACCTGCGTACGCCGTCGGCGACGGCCGTGCTGCGCACCGACGGCGCGGCCGGTCCCGACGGCGCGGACGTGACGTACGCGCTGCGCTGGCGGGCGGCCGACCCGTCCGACTACGACGTGCCGGTCGGCGGGGCGCACCGGGGGCTGACCGCGCTCGCGCCCCGGGACCGGCTGGGCGGGGCGGTGCTCGGCACCGGTTTCGTGCCCAGCAGCACCCAGCTCGTCCCGGAGTTCGTCACCCGGGACTTCGCGGACCTGCCGATGCCGGCGAACGCCACCCTGCTCGCGTACCCGGCCGACGGCGTGGAGGTGGTGCTCTACAGCTACCAGGCCGAGCAGCGCGGCTGGCTGCGGATGGCCGGCCCGCAGTGGCGGCACCTGCTGGCGGCGGTGCCGGGGCTCTCCCCCGACCAGGAGTACGTGCCGACCGGCGAGGCGCCCCGCTCCACGCGGCTGGTCGGCGACTACGCCGGCGGCGAGTACGAGGCGGTGGCCGACCAGCCCGGCGGGTTCCGGGTGCTGGCGATGACCCGGGCCGCCCGGTACCCGGTGGAGTCGGCGGCCCGCCGGCTGCGGCTGGCCGACTGGCGGGGCGTGCCCTGCCTGGTGCTGCGGGAGGAGTCCGGGTGGCTGCGCCTGCGCCTGCGTCGGCCCGGCCCGGACGCGGTGGCCGAGACCGGGGCGCAGTGCCAGGAGCGGGGCGTCCACGAGACGTGGGCGCCCGCGTCCGAGGTCACCGACGACCGGGTGGTGGACCTGCCGTACGCGCTCTGAGCAGGGCCGGGCGCCGGTTTCGGGCGGCATAACCCCGGGTGGGGTGGGAAAGCACGGGCGTCCGACCGTCACGTGACCAGGAGACGCGCATGCCTTTCATCACCGTGGGGACGGAGAACTCCGCCCCCGTCGACCTGTACTACGAGGACCACGGCTCCGGTCAGCCGATCGTGCTGATCCACGGTTTCCCGTTCAACGGGGCGACCTGGGAGAAGCAGGTCGGACCGCTGCTGGCTGCCGGGTACCGGACGATCACGTACGACCGGCGGGGCTTCGGCAGCTCGGCGCAGCCGGCGTCCGGGTACGACTACGACACGTTCGCCGCCGACCTCGACGTGCTGATGACGGAGCTGGACCTGCGGAACGCGATCCTGGTCGGTCACTCGATGGGCACCGGCGAGGTGACCCGCTACCTGGGCGTGTACGGCTCGCAGCGGGTGGACCGGGCGGTGCTGCTGGCCCCGCTCGCGCCGTTCCTGCTGAAGACCTCGGACGACCCGGAGGGGGTCGAGAAGAGCCTCTTCCAGGGCTTCCAGCAGGCCATCATCGACGACCGGTTCGCCTACCTCACCACCTTCTGCGAGGCGTTCTTCAACTACCAGGAGAACAAGGGCAGGCTGGTCAGCGAGGAGGCGTTCCGGGCGCACTGGGAGATCGGCGCCCGGGCCTCGGCGAAGGGCACCCACGACAGCGTGGACGCCTGGCAGACCGACTTCCGGGGCGACGTGTCCCGCATCGACGTGCCGGTGCTCATCGTGCAGGGCGACGCCGACGCGGTGCTGCCGTACCCGGCGACCGGTCAGCGGCTCCAGCCGATGCTGCCCGGCAGCCAGCTGGTGACGCTGAAGGGCGCGCCGCACGGCATCCCGTGGACGAACGCGGCCGAGGTCAACCGCAGCATCATGGACTTCATCGGCGCGCCGGCGATGGCCCGGGCCTGACGCGCCACCGGCGCCAGGTCCGGACGCGGCGGCCACCTGCGCGCCGACGGGCGCGACCCCCGAGGGGGTCG
>NZ_JBEZEV010000041.1:4224-51577 GCF_040649055.1 Micromonospora sp. NPDC049060 | reverse complement strand
GAGCAGCAGCATCTGGGCGCAGATCTGGTTCGCCGAGGCGTCGGTGACCTCGGTGCCGAGGAAGATGATCCGCTCCTTCAGCAGCCGGTCGAACAGCGGCCACGGCGTCGGCCAGGTCCGGGCCGAACTCCGCCACCCGGGGCGCCACCGCGGCGGTCACCGTCAGGTGCACGCTCGGCGGCAGGTCGGCGTACGACAGCTGGGGCTGGGTGTGCCAGCCGCGGGCGGCCAGCTCGTCGACCAGGACGAAGAGGTCGAGGCCCGCATCGGTGGCGGTGAAGCAGATGACTGTCGACTCCGGCTCGGCCATCAGCCGCAGCCCGTCGACCGCGCGGACGGCGTCGGCCAGGCCGGCGACGGCGTCCCGGGTGGCCGCCGCGAGCCGCAGGTACCCGTCGTCGCCGAGGTGCCGCAGGGTGGCGTACGCGGCGGCGATCGGTCCGCCGGAGCGGGTGGAGGCGATGACCGGGTTGACCATCGTGTAGCCGGGCCAGTCCGCGTACGCGAAGTACTGCGGGGCGCGCAGCGCCGGGTCACGGTGCAGCAGCACCGACACGCCCTTCGGGGCGTACGCGTACTTGTGCAGGTCCACCGAGATCGAGGTGACCCCCGCGAGCGCGAAGTCGAACGGCGGCACGTCCGCCCCGAGGCGGCGCAGGTACGGCAGGGTCCAGCCCCCGAAGCAGGCGTCCACGTGGCAGCGCACCCCGGCCTCGGCCGCCGCCGCCGCGATCTCGGCGACCGGGTCGACGACGCCGTGCGCGTACGAGGGGGCGGAGCAGGCCACCAGCACGGTCTCCGGGCCGATGGCGGCGGCCACGTCGGCGGCGGCCGGCCGCAGCGTCGACGCCGACACGGGCACCGTGTCCACGGCGACCCGCAGGTAGTGCGCCGCCTTGGCGAACGCGGCGTGCGCGCTGGCCGGCACCACGATCCGGGGTGCCGCGATCTCCGGGTGGGCGTCCCGGGCGGTCTTGACGGCGAGGATCAGCGACTCGGTGCCGCCGCTGGTGACGCTGCCGACGACGTCCGGCGCGGCGCTGCCGGGGCCGCCGCCGAGCAGCCGGGCGGCAGCGCCGACCAGCGCGTTCTCCATCGCCAGCAGCGACGGGAAGGCGGTCGGGTCGAGCCCGTTGACGTGCGCGCTGCCGGCGTACGCGGCGGCGGCCAGCTCGTCCAGCCCCGGCACCGCCGGGTCGTAGACGTACGCGAACAGCCGCCCCCCGTGCGTCGGCCGGTCGGCGCAGCGCAGCGCCGACACCTCCGCCAGCACCTGCTCGGCGGGCAGCCCGTTCCCGGGCAGCGCCCGCCGCTCGGTTCCCTCGTCGATCATGGAGTCGTGGTGCCCTTTCCGTGGGGGTCAGCGGCTTTCCTCCCCACCACAACCGCATGATCGGCGGGGTGGGTGCGGGGGTGCGGGGTCGGGGCGGGGGCGGCGGCGGCCAGGCGGGCCGGGGTCAGGTCGTAGGGGCGGAGGGCCAGGACCGCCAGGCCGACCAGGAGGGCGGGGAGGACCGTGAAGCCGAGCAGGATGCCGAGGCGGGCGGTGCCGGACTGGGTGGCCGCCGTGCCGGTGTCGGAGGAGACGTAGCCGCTGAGCTGGAGCACCAGGCCGAAGATGCCCGGCCCGAGGGCCAGCCCGAAGGTCTCGCCGGCCGTCCAGAGGCCGGTGAAGACGCCCGCCTGCCGCCGGCCGGTGCGCGCCGTGTCGTACGCGATGCAGTCCGGGAGCATGGCGAGGGCGAACACCTGCTGTCCGGCGTAGCCGACGCCGATCAGCGCGACCAGCAGGTAGACCGCGAGCGGGGGCAGCACCGGGGCGGCGACCAGGGCAAGCGCGCCCGCCGCGAAGATCAGCGAGGCGGCGACCAGCGCGGCGAGCTTGCCGACCCGCGCCCCGACCCGGGTCCAGAGCGGCATCACCAGCAGCGCCGGCCCGACGAAGCAGGCGAACAGGACGGTCGGCCCGCCCTTGGGATCGCGCAGGATCTGGTCGGCGAAGTAGTTGACCCCGGCGAGGACGGTGGCCACCCCGGCGGACTGCACCACGAAGCAGACCAGCAGCGCCCGGAACGGTCGGTTGCGGGCGGCGACGGCGAGCTGGGCGCGCAGCGTCGGCTCGCTCTCCCCCACCGTGCCGGAGGGCGCGGACCGGGTGCCGAGGAAGGCGCCGACCGCCCCGAGCACGATCAGCCCGGCGACGAAGAGCCCCATCCAGCGGTGCCCCGGGACGCCTCCGCCACCGGCGTCGCGCACCAGCGGGGCCACCGCGCCGGAGACCAGGATGGCCAGCGCCAGCACCGCGATCCGCCAGCTCATCATCCGGGTACGTTCGGCGTAGTCGCCGGTCAGCTCCGCCGGCATCGCCACGTACGGCACCTGGAAGAAGGCGAACGCGGTGGCGGTGGCGAGGAAGGCCAGCGCCACGTACGCCCCGGCGGCCGGCCCGGCCCCGAACGGCGCGGCGAAGATGGCGGCGAAGAGCACGCCGAGCGCGAGCCCGGCGACCAGCAGGTACGGCCGGCGGGCGCCCCAGCGCGACCGGGTGCGGTCGGAGATCCGGCCGGCGACCGGGTTGACCAGCACGTCCCACGCCTTCGGCAGGAGCACCAGCAGGGCCGCCGCGCCCGCCGCGACGCCGAGGGTGTCGGTCAGGTACGGCAGCAGGAGCAGGCCGGGCACGGTGCCGAACGCGCCGGTCGCCAGCGATCCGAGCGCATAGCCGGCGTGCACCCGGCGCGGCAGCACGCCCGGCGCGGACGTCGGGCCGGCGGCGGGCGGCGCGGCGGGCGGGGAGCCGGCTCCACCCGGCGGCGCGTCCATGACGCCGAATGTTACTCATGTTATGGCGCGGGTCACATCCCCTCCTCGGGGGACCAGCTCGCCCTCATGTCCACCCCGTCGCCGCGCAGCGGCGTCCCCTCGGCGCGCAGCCGGGCCCGCGCCTCCCGCTCGTGCCCGGGTGGCAGCCGGCCGGCCGCGTTCACGACCCGGTGCCAGGGCACTCCCCCGCCGTGCCGGGCCATGATCGAGCCGACCAGCCGGGCCGACGCCCGCCCCGAGCGTTCGGCCAGCGCGCCGGCCACCGCCCCGTACGACATCACCCGGCCCGGCGGGATCCGCTCGACGAGCTCCAGCACCGCTTCGACGTACTCGTCAGGTCTCACGACCGGCCACGATATGAGAACGCGCCGGGGCGTGCCGGGACCGACCACGCAGAATGGGCGGGTGCGTGACATGGTCACGGCGGCCCGGCGGGTCGTCGTCAAGATCGGATCCTCCTCGTTGACCACCGCCGAAGGCGGGCTGGACGACGGGCGGGTCGGCGCGCTCGTCGGCACCCTGGGCGCGCTCGCCGCCGAGGGCCGGGAGGTCGTGCTGGTCAGCTCCGGCGCGATCGCCGCCGGCCTCGCGCCGCTGGGGCTGTCCCGGCGCCCGCGCGACCTGGCCACCCAGCAGGCCGCCGCCAGCGTCGGGCAGGGCCTGCTGATCGGCCGGTACGCGGCCGCCTTCGCCCGGCACGGGCTGACCGTCGGGCAGGTCCTGCTCACCGTCGACGACGTGACCCGGCGGGCGCACTACCGCAACGCGTACCGCACGCTGCGCAAGCTGCTCGACCTGCGGGCGGTGCCGATCGTCAACGAGAACGACACGGTCGCCACCGAGGAGATCCGGTTCGGCGACAACGACCGGCTGGCCGCCCTCGTCGCCGCCCTGGTCCACGCCGACCTGCTGGTCCTCCTCTCCGACGTGGACGCCCTCTGGACCGGCGACCCCACCCGCCCGGGCTCCAGCCGGATCAGCGAGGTGCACGACGAGCGGGACCTGACCGGGGTCGACATCGGCGGCGCAGGCCGGGCCGGCGTGGGCACCGGCGGCATGGTGACGAAGGTGGAGGCGGCCCGGATCGCGACCGGGTTCGGCATCCCGGTGGTGCTGACCGCCGCGCCGCTGGCCGCCCCCGTGCTGGCCGGCGAGCCCGTCGGCACCCTGTTCCACCCGAGCCGCCGCCGCCCGACGGCCCGGCTCTTCTGGCTGGCCCACGCCACCACTCCCCGGGGGCGGCTGCACCTCGACCCGGGCGCGGTCGCGGCGGTGGTGGGTCGCCGCAAGTCGCTGCTGCCCGCCGGCATCACGGCCGTGGACGGGGCGTTCACCGCGGGCGACCCGGTCGACCTGGTGGACGTCGAGGGCGCGCCTGTCGCCCGGGGACTGGTCAACTACGACGCGGTCGAGCTGCCCGGGCTGCTCGGCCGGTCGACCACGGAACTCGCCGCGGCGCTCGGCCCGGCGTACGAACGGGAGGTCGTCCACCGCGACGACCTCGTACTGCTGTGAGGAGTGCGGCGATGAGCGTGAGCGAACAGGCCCGGCGGGCGCGTACGGCGGCGGAGGCGCTGGCCGTCGCCACGCGTACCGCCAAGGACGCCGCGCTGGTGGCGATGGCCGACGCGCTGGTGGCGCGTACGCCGGAAATCCTCGCCGCGAACGCGACGGACCTGGCGGCCGGGCGCGAGGCCGGGCTGAGCGCGGCCGTGCTGGACCGGCTGGCCCTCGACGCGGGGCGGGTGGCCGGCATCGCCGACGCGTTGCGGCAGATGGCCGCGCTGCCGGACCCGGTGGGCGAGGTGGTCCGGGGCTCGACCCTGCCCAACGGGCTGGAGCTGCGCCAGATCCGGGTGCCGTTCGGCGTGGTGGGGATCATCTACGAGGCCCGGCCGAACGTGACTGTCGACGCCGCCGGCATCTGCCTGAAGTCCGGCAACGCGGCGCTGCTGCGCGGCTCGTCGTCGGCGGCCCACTCCAACGCCGCCCTGGTCGCGGTGCTGCGCGACGCCGTTGCCGAGGCTGGCCTGCCGGCGGACGCGGTGCAGCTGCTCGACGCCAGCAGCCGCGACTCGGTCAAGGAGCTGATGCGCGCCCGGGGCCTGGTCGACGTGCTGATCCCGCGCGGCGGCGCGTCCCTGATCCGCACGGTGGTCGAGGAGTCCACCGTGCCGGTCATCGAGACCGGCGTGGGCAACTGCCACGTCTACGTCGACGCCGCCGCCGACGTGGCGAAGGCCCTCGCGATCGCGCTCAACGCCAAGACCCAGCGGCTCTCCACCTGCAACACCGCCGAGTCGCTGCTCGTGCACGCGGCGGTCGCCGACGCCTTCCTGCCGCCGATGCTGGCCGCCTTCGCCGAGGCCGGCGTCACCGTGCACGGCGACGAGCGGGTCGCCGCCCACTCGGCCGCCGTGCGGCCGGCCACCGACGAGGACTTCGCCACCGAGTACCTCTCCGCCGACATCTCGGTCGCCGTCGTCGACTCGCTCGACGCGGCGGTCGCGCACATCCGGCGGTACGGCACCGGGCACACCGAGGCGATCGTCACCGACTCGACCACCGCCGCCCGTGAGTTCGTGGCCCGGGTGGACGCGGCGGCCGTGATGGTCAACGCCTCGACCCGGTTCACCGACGGCGGCGAGTTCGGCTTCGGCGCCGAGATCGGCATCTCCACGCAGAAGCTGCACGCGCGCGGCCCGATGGGCCTGCCCGAGCTGACCTCCACCAAGTACGTGGTGACCGGGGACGGCCACCTGCGCGGCTGAACCACCGCCGACGCTCGCGGGTGCCCGGACGGCCGTGGGCGGGGCCACCGCCGGATTGCGGGTGACCGCTAGTCTGGGTCGGGTTCGGCACGGCTTGTCTTGGGGAGGCGGCATGCTGGGCGAGAGTGCCCTGGAACAGCAACTGGCACAGGCGCGGGCAGCGCTGCGCGAGGTGGGCGGCGCCGCCGCGCCCCGGGAGCGGGTGGAGTCGGTGGCCGAGGCCGCCGAGGGCCGCATCCGGGTCACGCTCGGCACCGACGGCCGGGTGAGCGCCGTCGACATCGACCCCCGGGTGCTCCGGGAGGGCTCGGAATACCTCGCCGCCGAGCTGCGCCAGGCGGTCAACGCTGCGCTCGACGGCCAGGACGACGGGGTCGCCGCCACCGAGCCGATGCCCGACCTCGCCGCGATGACCGCCACCATCGAACGCCTCCAGGACCAGGGCCTGCGGCAGATGCGGGAGATCAGCCAGGCCGTCAGCGAGACAATGCGGAAACTGCACGGGAGCTGAGCGTGGAGAGCCTCGACGTCGACCTCGACGCGCTGGGTCGCGGCGCGGACGAGCTGGAACGAGCCAAGGAGTCCGTCCGCCAGGTCTTCGAGGGCTTTCAGGCGGCGGCCGGCGGTTACGCGGCGGCCTTCGGCGGCGACGACATCGGGTCCTTGCTCGGCGTCGCCCACCAGGCGTGCGTGGACGCGCTGGCCGAGTGCCTCGGCACCAACATCACCGAGTTGGAGAGCTACGTCGACGGCCTGCGCGGGATGGCCGACGGCTACCGCGCCGCCGAGGAGAACGCGGCCGCGTCCTTCCGCTCGATCCTCGGCTCGCTGGGTGCCTGAGCCGCCCGATCTACGAAAGGAGTCGCGGTGGGACTGACGCTCCCGGGTGAGCTCGCCTCCCTGCTCTCGATGCTCGGCTACGAGTGGCCGCAGTCGGACGAGACGGCGATCTTCCAGCTCGCCGGGGAGTGGACCGGCATGGCCGGCCAGATCTCCGGATCGGTCGCGCAGCTGGAGGCGGCGGCGCGGACGGTGCTCGACAACAACCGGGGCCAGAGCTTCACCGCCTTCGCGGGCGAGTGGAACGACGGCGAGTCGGCCGCGCGCAACATCGCCGACGTCGCCCGCCCGGCCACCGTCATCGGCGTCGGGCTGATGGTCGCGGCGGGCGTGGTGCTGGCCCTGAAGATCCAGGTGATCATCCAACTGGCCCTGCTGGCGATCCAGATCGCGCAGGCCATCGTGACGGCGGCGGTCACCTTCGGGGCGTCCCTCCTCCAGATCCCGATCTTCAAGATGATCACCGGTTTCATCATCGACCAGCTCATCGGCATGGCCGTGGAGACGGTGCTCAATGGCTAGGAAGCGGACCAGCCCGCCCCGGCAGACGCAGGCCAAGGGCGCCCGCGTCGTCTCGGCCTACCTGGAGAACGCCGACGTCTTCCGCACCGCCAAGTCGGCCGGCACGAAGCCGAAGGGCCCGGCGGTGCTGGTGCTGAAGAACCGGCCGGACTTCGACCGGCGGGACTTCGACCGCAAGGCCCGCGACCTGCAACGGCTCGGCCAGGACGGGGCGCTGAAGAAGGCACCCTCGGACCGGGACAGCAACAAGGTGTACGACCCGTCGACCGGCAAGCGCCGCACCCGTACCAACATCTACCGGGACCGGATGATCCGCAGCCTCACCAAGGACGGCCGCCTCACCCAGGACATGGGCACCCCGGAGACGAACAAGTACCTGGCCAACAAGAACGTGGTCGAGCGCCTCTACGCGGGCAAGGGGCCGATCACCGCCCGGGGCCAGGGCTACGACCCCGACCACATCCAGGAGCTGCAACTGGACGGAACGGACACGTACGATAACCTCAGGCCGATGGACGCCTGGACGAATCGCCAGCTCGGCAGCGACATCTCCGGCGCGCTGCGGGACGTTCCCGAAGGCACCCCGGTCATCGTGAAGGTGATCCCGTGACCGCCCCCCGGGACCCGGCGCGGCTGGACCGGATCCGGGAGAAGCTCGCGCTGCTGCGGCGCCTGGAGGCCGAGCACGGCTTCGGCGTGGTCATCGGCGAGCCGACCCCGCTGGAGCCGATCCCCGACCTGCCCGGCGTGGCCGAGGTCTACGGTCTGTTCGGCCGGCTGGCCGGCGACAACTTCCGGTTCGACACACCCGAGGAGATCCGCAGCCCGGCGGCCTGGGCGGCCCGCACGGTGGACGAGGACGACCCGATGGGCAGCCCGCTCGCGGTCGGCCACGAGGTGCACAGCATCCCGCCCCGACTGCGCGGCGAGATCGGGGCGGGGGCGCCGATCCGCCTCGACACCGAGGACCTCGACGTCTACTGGATGGAGCCCGACGACTACGTCTTCCAGTACGAGCACCCCGACGAGGACGTGGAGTTCACCGTCGTCGCGCCCGACGTGGCCACGTTCTTCGACGAGCACGTGCTCGGCCCCGGCTACCCGGAGCTGGTCGCCGTCGTCCTCGGGCCGGGCGTCCGGGACCAGCGGCTCCGCAAGGGCCGGCACGCCGGCGAGTACGCCGACAACTGGCGGCGCCTGCTGATCGCCGCCGACCTGGCGTCCTGACGCCGCTGCGCACCCGGCGTCCCGGCCCCGCCACCTGCGGCGCCCGCACCCCCTCCACACCCGAGACGCAAAGGACCACCGATGGCCGCTGACCCCCGGTTCCGCTCACTGTGGAACGAGGACGAGCTCATCCCGTACCCGCGCGAGGCGTGGCTGGAGGGGGGATTCGACGCCGACCTGCTGCCCGCAGGCGACGAGATCCCGCTCGACGTGGCGGTCGTCTACACCGCGTTCCTCGAAGGCGACATCGAGCTGTTCGACACGATCCAGCTGAGCACCGAGGACGGTTCCCTGGACATCCGGCTGATCGTGGTCGGCGCGGTCGCCGACAACCCGGACCTGCTCTACGTGCTCGACCCGGGGACCGGCGAGATCCTCCAATTCGACCTGGAGCAGCAGGACATCCAGGCCGTCAACAGCACCTTCCGCACCTTCGTCGAGTTCCTCTACCAGTTCGCGCTCTTCGTGGAGGCCGACGAGGGCAAGCCGGGCCGGGCCGAGCGGGCGGAGACGCTGCGCACCGTCCTGGAGAGCATCGACCGCGCCGCGTTCGCCCCGGACGCCTGGTGGCCGCTGGTGATCAGCCAGCTCAAGTGAGGTCGGCGGTGGAGCCTCAGCGGCAGGCCCGGATCGCGCTCAGCGTGGTGTGCACGTCGAACTGGGGCCCGTCGTCGCTCTCCCACCCGCCGTCGCTGCGCTGGGTCTCGGCCAGCCGCCGCCGCGCCCGCCCCAGCAGCCAGTCCTGCCCGTCGATGCCGACGCGGCGCAGCGTCGCGGCCAGCCAGGCCACGTCGCCAGGGGACAGCTCCGGCACCCGCTCGGCGAGGATCACCTGGATCCGCGCCGCCTCGTGGAACATCCCCTGCCGGTGCAGGACCGCCGCGCTCAGCCAGCCGGCGGGCAGGAAGGACGGCCAGCTACCGTCCGGGCGCAGCCGCGCGACGAGCGACTGGGCGGCGGCGTGCACGACGCCCGCGTACGCGCCGCCGACCCGGTGGTCGAGCGGCCCGGCCGCCCGCGCGTCCAGGCCGGCGACGGTCAGCCAGAACCCGGCATTGGCGGTCAGGTGGAACCCCGCCTCGGGGTCGCCCGGTCGGGCCCACTCGGGGGCCACGTCGGCCAGCGCCGGATCCTCCTCCCAGCCGCCGTCGGGCGACTGCCGCGCGGCCAGCCAGTCCAGGGCCCGGCGGGCGGCCGGACGACCGAGCGCGCCGAGATCGTCCAACTCGGACAGGCGGAAGCAGGTGGCGTCCACGGAGGAGACTCCCCCGCCCAGCGTCGCCGGCCAGCCGCCATCGGGCGCCTGGCCGACCTCGGCGTCGTCGAGCAGTCCGGGAGGTGGCGGCGCGCCGGTGCGCAGCCGGGACAGCCGGGCGCGGTCCACCGCGTCCCCGTGTGCCACGACGAACCCGACCGCCGCATCGATGTCGACCACGGCGGCAACGCTACCTGCGCAAACGTGATCACGCCTCGGCGAATCGGCCGAGGCCGCGGGGGTCGGGACGGCCCGCCGCGACCTCGGCCGACGGCGCCGGTCAGTACGCCGGCAGCGACGGGTCGATCTGCTTGATCCAGGAGAGCACGCCGCCCTGCACGTGCACCGAGTCGCGGAAGCCGGCCGCCTTGAGCGCGGCGAGCGCCTCCGCCGAGCGGACCCCGGACTTGCAGTGCAGCACGATCTGCCGGTCCTGCGGCAGCTTGGCGAGCGCCTCGCCCGAGATGATCTCGCCCTTGGGGATCAGCGTCGCGCCGGGGATCCGGACGATCTCGTACTCGGCCGGCTCGCGGACGTCGACGAGGAAGATGTCCTTGCCCGCGTCCTGCCACTCCTTGAGCTCCAGCGCGGTGATGGTCGCGTCGACCACCGCCTCCTGGGCCTCCACCGACACCGCGCCGCAGAAGTCCTCGTAGTCCTCCAGCAGGTCGGTGACCGTGGGGTTCTCGCCGCAGAGCACGCAGTTCGGGTCCTTGCGGACCTTGATCTTGCGGTAGCTCATCTCCAGGGCGTCGTAGACCATCAGCCGGCCGACCAGCGGCTCCCCGATGCCGGCGAGCAGCTTGATCGCCTCGTTGACCTGGATGGAGCCGATCGACGCGCAGAGCACGCCGAGCACGCCGCCCTCGGCGCAGGAGGGGACCATGCCGGGCGGCGGGGGCTCCGGGTAGAGGCAGCGGTAGCAGGGGCCGTGCTCGGCCCAGAACACCGACGCCTGGCCGTCGAAGCGGTAGATCGACCCCCAGACGTACGGCTTGCCGAGCAGCACCGCCGCGTCGTTGACCATGTAGCGGGTGGCGAAGTTGTCGGTGCCGTCGACGATCAGGTCGTAGCGGGAGAAGATGTCCCGCACGTTCTCCCGGTCCAGCGCCGTGTTGTGGATCTCCACGTTGACCAGGGGGTTGATCTCGCGGATCGAGGCCGCGGCCGACTCGGCCTTGGAGCGGCCGACGTCGGAGACGCCATGGATGATCTGGCGCTGGAGGTTGGACTCGTCGACGGTGTCGAAGTCGATGATGCCGAGCGTGCCGACCCCGGCGGCGGCGAGGTACATCAGGGCCGGCGAGCCGAGGCCGCCGGCGCCGACACAGAGCACCCTGGCGTTCTTCAGCCGCTTCTGCCCCTCGACCCCGACGTCCGGGATGATCAGGTGGCGCGAGTAGCGGCGGATCTCGTCAACGGTCAGCTCGGCGGCGGGCTCGACGAGCGGGGGCAACGACACGGTGGACTCCCCGGGATCGGCTGAAGGCGAACCGGCCCATTGTCGCTCGCACCGGCCTCGACCGGCCATGAGGAGCGACACGTCGCCCGAACTGCGGGAAGGGGAATAAGTCAGGTGCCGGGAACGAGCTCGCCGTCGTAGCGCGAGCCGTCGACGTACGGCCAGGCGTTGGCGACGCAGCCGTCCAGGCCGTACGTCTGCTGCTGCATCACCGGCGCCGGCTCGCCGGGCGCCGGGCAGGCCTGGTGTTCCTCGCCGAGTTCGTGGCCCACCTCGTGGTTGACCACGTAGGCGCGGTAGATCTCCAGCGGCGCCCCGTAGTCGGGGACCGCCTCCAGCCAGCGCGCCAGGTTGATGATCACCTGCCCGGGGAGCCGGCAGGAGGTGTAGCCCTCGGTGCTGAGCCCGCCCTCGGCGCACATCCGCTCCGAGGTCTCCGGGGTGGCGAGGTAGACGGTGAAGTCGGCGTCGTCCGCCTCCGCCACCCGCCGCAGCCGCAGCTCCTCCGAGGCGATCCAGCTGCGGGGGTCACCCAGTACCTCGTCCACGGTGGCGGCGAAGGCGGCGACGTCCTGGTCGGTGCCCTGCTCCACGGCCACCCGGTAGTACCGGAGCGGCCCGTCGGTGCCCCGCACCGGGGAGTCGCCGGGCGCAGTGGTGAAGTCGCCCGTACCCGTACGGGGGTAGGCGGAGGGCCGTGCCCGCTCGTCCGTTCCCGCCGCGTACGACGTGCGGTTCCCGTCGCCCGTGGTCGGCACGGGCGCGCGGTCGCCGGCCCGGACCAGCGTCACGGCGGCGGTCGCCGCGAGCAGGAGGGTGACGCCGAGCCCCGCCATCCGGCGGTTCCGGAGCGGGGCCGGCGGCCGCCACCAGCGCGTCGGCCGAGGTGACGACGGTCGGGTCGGCGTCGGGCGGCGGGCCGGGCCGGTCGGGTCGGAAGGGGACGACGACGTCATGGACCGAGCGTCCCACACTAATCGGGCATTACGCCGCGAAAAACGCGAACCTCGCTCATGCCCTCAGGGGTGAACTCAGCCGGCGCCCGATCGCCGCCGGTCAGAGCCGCGGGCCCGCGTACCGGCGGCCGTCCCGGTACGGCCAGGGATTGGCGACACAGCCGTTCAGGAAGAGCGTCTGCTGCATCATCACCGGCGCCACCCGGCCCCTGCCGGGGCAGCGCTCGTGCCGGTGCCCCAACTGGTGCCCGACCTCGTGGTTCACCACGTACGTCCGGTAGACCGACAGCGGCACCTTCGCGCTCACGAAGTGCGGCACCGAGAGCCGCCAGCGGTCCAGGTTGATGATCACCTTGCCGGGCGCCCGGCACGACGTGTAGGGCTTCCCGCCCACCCGGATGTCCACCCCTCCGGCGGCGCACAGCCGGCCCGCCGTCCTGGCCGTGGCGAGGTAGACCGTGAAGTCGTGCCGGGAGGCGGCGCGTACCTGCTGCAACCGCAGCTCGCCGTCGACCCAGCTCCCCGGCCCGGCGAGCGCCCGCTCGACGGCGGCGGCGAACTCGCCCGCGTCCTCGCCGGCGCCCGACTCCACGGCGACCCGGTAGCGGCGCAGCGTGCCCGCGTCACCCAGCACCGGGCCCGCCCGGTCGTCGTAGCCGAAGCTGCCCCGGCCCGCCGTCGGCACCGGCCCGGGCAGCCGGAGCACGGCCGGCGGTGGCTCGACGGCCGAGGGCGTCGCGGCCGGCGCCGACGGCAGCGGCGAGGCCGCCCCCGGCGCGAGCATCGGCGCGGGAGCCAGTTCCCCGGCGGTGAGCGCCTCCGCCCCGACGTCGGCGCCCCGCCGGTCGGCGATCACCGCGACCGCCGCGCCGACGGCGAGCACCAGCGCCACCAGCCCCGTGAGGCGCCGCCGACGCTCCGGACGGCGGTGCCGCGGGCGGGTCAGGTCCACGCCGCCGTCCCGTGGGGGCGACGTGGCCTGGGCGCGACGGCGGCCCTCGACGGGGGCCGGGGCACGACGGGTCGGGGTGGGGTGACGGGCAGGGGGCATCCCGGTCAGCCTGCCATGTCGGACCGCCTGAGCGTGTCCCCCGTTTCGGTGAGCAGGCCCAGCACGGCCCGGGCCACCAGGCGCGGCACCTCCAGTTGCGCCACGTGCCCGACCCCGTCGAGCATCAGCAGCCGGCTGTCCGGGACGACGCGGGCCGTCTGCGGGGCCACCCGCACGTCCACCAGCCGGTCGGCCCGCCCGCCGACGACCAGGGTGGGCGCCTCGACCGTCGCGGCGAGCCGCCACAGCGACCCCGACCCCGGCAGGTACGACCGCAGGAAGCTGGAGACCAGTCCCCGGAACGTCCGGACGTACGCGGCGGCGTAGTGCGCGGCCTCGTGCCGCACCCGGATCTCCTCCAGCGCCTCCTCCCGGCGCTGGTCGCAGATCCGGGTGAGGTCTGCCACGCAGGACTCCATCACCTGCTGGGCCATCACCTCGGGCGCGATCTGGGCCAGCCGCCAGGCGGCCAAACGCTCGCCCCGGGGGATCGCCAGCAGCGGCAGCATCCGGCCCTGCAACGAGCGCCGGAAGTCCAGGAACGGCAGCGCCGGCGAGATCAGGGTCAGGCTCCGGACCAGGTCCGGCCGTACCGCCGCCACCTGCACCGAGACCGCCCCGCCCAGCGAGTTGCCGAACAGGTGCACCGGCCCCCGGCCGGAGTGCTCGATCCAGCGGATCACCCGGTCGGCGAAGGACGGGACGGTGTACCGGCGGCCCGGCTCACTGCGGCCGAACCCCGGCAGGTCGATGGCCTGCCCGTCGAGGTGGTCGGCGAGCAGGTACGCCAGGTCGGTCCAGTTCTGCGACGAACCGCCGAGCCCGTGCACGTAGAGCGCCGGCTCCGCGTCGGGCGTGGTGGCCGGCGTGTCCCGGACGTACGTGACGGTGCCGTCGAGGCGTACCTCCCGCCCCGGCCAGGGCGGTGGGACGGAGTGCTCGGGAAGGAGGTGGTCCGGCCGGAGGGTGGCGCGCTTCATGACTCCAGTCTGCCCGGGGCCGCAACGACCGGCAGCGCTCAGGCCAGCAGCGCCTCGATCCGGCGGTTGACCGCGGCCAGGGTGGCCCGGACGACCGCCTGCCGGGGGTCACCGGCGACCAGCGCGGAGCCGACGAGCTGCTCCACCCAGCCGTCGCAGACCAGCAGCACCACGACCGTGGCCACGTCGCAGTTGCCGAAGGGCACCACGGCGGCGTGCTCGACGAAACAACGTCCACGGTCGGGGCCGGCGTCGGGGCCGGGCTCGCCGCCGCGCAGCAGCTCGTCCACCGCCGCCGCCGCGGCCACCGCGCAGAGCCGCAGCACGTACCCGTCGACGGCCGGCCCGGTCGAGTAGCCGGCGGCGCTCTCCCCGCCGGCGAGCAGGCGCACCTCCACGGTGGCGTCGAGCCCGAAGGTGCTCACCTGGACATGGTCGATCACCACCCGGGGACCCACCGCGCCGCCGGTGTCCAGCGGCCGGGACGGCGCGGTCTCCGTCGTCGTGACCTGCCCACCGGAGTACGACGTACCGACGGTCGCCGGGGCACCGGCCGGAGTCCCGGCCGGGGCGGCGGAGACCGAGCCGGGCTCCTCCACCGTGGCCCGGCCCCGGTGCGGGGCGACGGGCTGCCGGCGCCGACGCGGGGTCTCGGGCGCCGCCTCGGGACGCTGTTCGGCCCGGGTCGACGCGGCCTCCGACGGGCCGCCGGTCACCCTGGCGCCGGGCACCCGGGGCTCTGCGGAGGACGGCTCGGCGGGGCGTGCCGCGACGCCCGCCGACCTGGGGTCGGCGCCGCGCGGCTCCGCCGACCGGCGGCGTACCGGCGGGGCGGGTGCCGCCGGCATGCCCGGCAGGTTCTGCGGCGCGGCGGCCAGCCCCATCCGGTCCTGGAGCAGGCGGGCGACCTGCCGGCTCACCTCGGCCGGGTCGGCTCCGTCGGCGAGGTCGAGCCGCAGGCTGTGCGCGCCGGCCGGGGTACGGCGCAGCGCCGCGTCGCGGACCCCGGCCACGCCACGGACGGCGTCGAGGATGGCGTTGACGTCGAAGCCCTCCGGGCGCTCCCGCGGCGGGGCGGGCTCGTCCTCGCGGCGCAGATGGGTGGCGATGCGGGCGAGTTCGGGGGTTTCGGCGGGTGGCTCCACGGCTGGCGGCTCCGGCACGACGGGCACGTCCGGCTCGGCGGGGACGCGCTGCGGCAACACCGCCGGTGCGGACTCCGGCGCCTGGTCGGCGGCGGTCGGCGGGGCCGCCGGGGCCGGCTCGGGTGCGGACCGGCGGGCCGCGTAGGGGGGTGCGCTCGTCGGGGCGGGCCCCGACGGGGTGCGCTCACGCCGCCCGAACCCGCTGGTGGCGGCCTCGGCGGCGGGCTGCGGGCCGCCCGGGGGCCTCGGGGCCGGCTCCGCGCTCTCCGGCCGGAGCCGGAACGGCCGGGTGACCCGGTCCGGGGTGTCCTCGGCGCGGGCCGCCGAGGCGGCGGTCTCCGGGGCGTACGCGAGCGGGGGCGCGCCCGCCGGCGCGGGGACCGACCCGCCCGACGCCCAGGCCCGTCGCTCGGTCGGGGCCGGCGGTTCGGCCTCGGGCCGCGTGAGCCGGTCGGCGGGGGCGGACGGTCGCTCGTACGCCGGCCGGGGCACCGGCGCGGTCTGGGCGACGTCGTAGGGGCGGCCGGGCTCGCGGGGCGGGTCGTAGGGGCGGGGAGACTCGGCGCGCGACGGCTCGTGCGGTCGTTGCGGCTCACCGGCCCAGGCCGGCGGCTGTTCCTCGCGGGACCGGCGGCCGACGGGCTCGGGCTCCTCGCGGGCTCGGCGCCCCGCCGGTTCGGCGTCCTCCCGGGAGCGACGCCCCACCGGCTCGGCCTCCTCCCGGGACCAGGACGGCGCCCACGCGGCGCCCCAGCTCGGGCGGTTCCAGTTCGGGCCGGTCCAGTCCGGTTCGGTGCTCGGCGGCCACTCGGCGGCCGACTGTCGCGAACCGCCCGGTTCCGACCGGGACGACGGTTCCCGGTCGCCGCCCGGAACGTGCTGCACACCGGCCGCCGGTTCGGCGACCGGGGACCGGTCGGCACCCGGGTCCGCGCCGAAGCCACGCCCGACCCGCTCGTGCCCCGCGGCGTGCGGCGCGCGGTCCTGGTCGAACCCGCCCGGCGTGCGCTCCTGCTCGAACTCCCCCGGTGCGCCGTCCGTGCCGGCGGCGACCGGGTCGGCGTCCCGGTCCTCGCGGAAGGCGCGGTCCGCGCCCAGCGCTCGGTCGACGCCGGCGAGCCGGTCACTGGCGGTCGCGCGGTCGCCGGTGGCGGGCGCGTCATCGACCGGGCGCTCGGTGGGCGCGCGCTCGGTGGGCGGCGGGAAGTGGCGCGGATCGGGGGCCGACGGCTCCGGCGCGTAGTGGTCGCTCCAGCCGCGCGTCGGGCCGGCGGCCGACGGGGGCTCGTCGGCGGCGGCACGGTCGGCCGTCGGCGCGTGGAAGCCGGGCGGCACCTCGAAGCCGCTGGCGGCGGTGCCCACCGGCGGGACCTGGACGGCGGGGGGCGCCGACGTCGGCAGCCCCGGCTCCGACCAGCGGTTCTGGCGGCCGGCCGACGGGTCCTCGGCGGAGCGCCGGACCGGCCGGGACTCGGGGTCGGTGAACCCGTGCTGCGTCCCGGGCGGTTGCTCGGCCGTCGGCGCCGGGCGCTGCGCGGGCACCACCAGCCGGTCGTTGCCCGGGTCGCGACGCTGGTCGCCGGGAATGCCGGGCGGGGCGCTCACCGGGACCTGGCGGTTGACCGGCGCGTCGTCGGCGGCGTGGTCGACGCCGTTGGCGTGGTGGCCGTTGACCCGGGCCGGCGGCTCGGTCGCGGCCGGCGGGCCGGGCAGCGGTGGCGGCAGGTCGCCGTGCCGCGGGGACGAGGCGGCCCAACCGGGGGACGGCTCGGGCGGACCCCATGGCGAGGCCGGCTCGCGGGGGCCGGAGATCTCCCCGCCCCGGGACCAACTGGCCGCCGGGGGCGCCCACCCGCTGCCGGAACGGGCCAGGTCGTCCTGCGGACCCGTCCCGTCGCCGTGCTCCCCCGGGTTGGCGGCACCGGGTTGCCCTGTTTCACTCACCGCGCGCTCCTTGGTCGCCCCCGCTGAGGCTACCGTGTGGTGACAGTGGCGATAAGTTACAGCGGCGGGCCAATTCCGCGACGGGTCCCCGGGCCCCGACCGGTTCGGGTGAATTGCCGGCTCGTACGAAGAGACTCGGAGGTTCCCATGACCGCTGTGGGGAACGGTGCCCAGACCGCCGGCCGGCCCACCCGCCTGCCCCGTTCCGCGCGCCGTAAGCAGCTGCTCGCCGCAGCCCAGGAGGTGTTCGTCGCCCAGGGCTACCACGCGGCCGCGATGGATGACATCGCCGAGCGGGCGGGAGTCTCCAAGCCCGTGCTCTACCAGCACTTCCCCGGCAAGATGGACCTCTACCTCGCCCTGCTGGACACGCACTGCGACGCGATCCTCGCGAAGGTCGACGACGCCATGCGCGGCACCAACGACAACAAGGAGCGCGTCGGCGCGTCGGTGCGGGCGTACTTCGACTTCGTCGACCACGAGAGCGAGGCGTTCCGCCTCGTATTCGAGTCGGACCTGCGCAACGACCCGGCGGTGCGCCAGCGCGTCGAGCGGGTGGAGCAGGGCTGCATCGCGGCGATCACCGACACCATCATCTCCGACACCGGGATCAGCCGGGCGCACGCCGAACTGCTCGCCTCCGGCCTGGTCGGCGCGGCCGAGACCGCCGCGCAGTTCTGGCTGGCCCGTGGCCGGCAGCTGCCCAAGGCCGAGGCGGAGGCACTGGTCGCTGCGCTCTCCTGGCGGGGCATCGCCAGCTTCCCGCTGCAAGGTGAGTCAGCCTGAACATCCGGCCCCGAGATCGGATAGCCTTCCCAACGGCGGCTCTTTCGCCCGAATGAGGAGGCACAGTGGAGGTCAAGATCGGCGTGCAGTACGCGCCCCGCGAGCTGGTCCTGGAGAGCGCGCAGTCGCCGGCCGAGATCGAGCAGATCGTGACCGACGCCTTCGGCAAGGACGAGGGCACCCTCTCCCTGACCGACGAGAAGGGCCGGCGGGTGATCGTGCCGGTCAACAAGGTCGCCTACGTCGAGATCGCCGAGGCGTCGCCGCGCGCGGTCGGGTTCACCGTCCGCTGAGTGGTCCGGTCGGCCGCGACGGGTGACCCGACGATCGCCCGTCGCGGACGCCCGGTCGCGGTCAGTTGTTCAACCCGGCGGCGGCCATCCGCGTGGCGTGCGCCGCGGTCAGCCGCCCGAACAGTCCCGGCACGTCCACCCGCCCGCTCTGTGCGACGAGCGCGGTGAGCGCCCCCCGCTCGGCGGCGGCCACCCTGCCGGCCTGTGACAGCGCCTCGCCGACCAGTCGCCGCGCCCACATCGAGAGCCGGCCGGCCACCCTCGGATCGGCCTCGACGGCCGCCCGGATCTCGGCGACGGCGAAGTCGGCG
The DNA here is from genome assembly GCF_040649055.1 of Micromonospora sp. NPDC049060. Lineage (NCBI taxonomy): Bacteria > Bacillati > Actinomycetota > Actinomycetes > Micromonosporales > Micromonosporaceae > Micromonospora > Micromonospora sp. NPDC049060. The sequence continues at coordinate 33,211 of NZ_JBEZEV010000041.1, read as the reverse complement.
TACGACGAGTCGTGCAGCACGTCGAGGACGAGTTGACGGTCCGGCTCGGCCAGGGCCGCGGCGATCTCCCGGAGGAAGTCGTCGGTGATGGCGTCGCCCACGTACGCCTTCGTCACCGCCTCCGCCCAGTCCCTCGGCTCGGTCGAGTCGTGGTACGCCTGGAGCGGCTCGACGTACGGCGCCATGGCGTCGTCGGGCAGCACGCCGAGCGCGGCGAGCCGGTCGGCCAGCCGCCGGTAGTTGCCGATCTCGGCGGCGGCCATCTCGCCCAGCGCCGCCCGCCGGCGCAGGTCGGGGGCGAGCCGGGCGTCGACGGCCATCCGTTCGAAGGCGAGCAGCTCACCGAAGGCCACCAGGCCGAGCAGGTCGACGACGGCGCGGTCGGGCAGATCGGTCGCGGGCACGAGCGCAGGCTACCGCCCGCCGGCAAACGGGCCTGAAGTGACGCAGGTCACATGGGTGGCCCCCGGCGTGGCGCGTGCGGATGGAATCGGGACGCCCCCGGGTCGGTTCAGGTAGCATGGAGCAGTTGCCGCGGGCGCCGACCTGACCCAGGCTGATCCGAGCGATCAGCCGGCCCGGTCGAAGTGTGAGGCCCGCGGCGCGCGTGCGGCCCGGTCCGGCAGAGGCTTTCAGCCGCCGACCGTGTGGCCCGCGCCACACCGAACGCGCCCTGAGGACATGACGGGGCGCACCCACGAGAGGGCACCCCCAAATCCATATGAGCGAGCTGACTCAAGACCTCATGGACGGCCAGGAACTGGCCGCCACCGCTCCGGTGCGCCCGGAGGCACCCACCTTCGCCGAGCTGGGCGCGCGTCAGGAGACCGTCGACGCGCTGGCCGCGGCCGGCATCACCCGCGCCTTCGCCATCCAGGAGTACGCGATCCCGATCGCGATGCGCGGCATCGACATGATCGGCCAGGCGCCCACCGGCACCGGCAAGACCCTCGGCTTCGGCGTACCGCTGCTGGAGCGGGTCTTCGCGCCGGGCGAGGGCAGCGACGGCGTGCCGCAGGCGCTGGTCGTCGTACCCACCCGTGAGCTGGGCATCCAGGTGGCCAAGGACCTCGCCGCCGCAGGCCGGACCCGGGGCGTCCGGGTGCTGCCCATCTACGGTGGCGTGGCGTACGAGCCGCAGATCGACGCGCTGCGCAAGGGCGTGGAGATCCTGGTCGGCACCCCCGGCCGCCTGATGGACCTGCAGAAGCAGAAGCACCTGCGGCTGGACCGGGTCCGCGCGCTGGTGCTGGACGAGGCCGACCGGATGCTCGACCTGGGCTTCCTCGACGACGTCGAGAAGATCCTGGCGATGCTGCCGGAGGACCGGCAGACCATGCTCTTCTCGGCGACCATGCCGGACCCGATCGTCACCCTCTCCCGGCGCTTCCTGCGCCAGCCGATGACGATCCACGCCGGGCACACCGCCGAGACCGGCCCGTCGCCGCAGACCGAGCAGCTGGCCTACCGCACCCACTCGATGAACAAGGTCGAGATCGTGGCCCGGATCCTCCAGGCCGAGGGGCGCGGGCTGACCATGATCTTCACCCGCACCAAGCGGGCCGCCGACCGGGTCGCCGAGGACCTCGACTTCCGTGGCTTCGCGGTCGCCGCCGTGCACGGTGACCTCGGGCAGGGCGCGCGCGAGCGGGCGCTGCGGGCGTTCCGCGCCGGCAAGATCGACACTCTGGTCGCCACGGACGTGGCCGCCCGGGGCATCGACGTCAGCGGCGTCACCCACGTCATCAACTACGACTGCCCAGAGGACCAGGACACCTACACCCACCGGATCGGTCGTACCGGCCGGGCCGGGGCGACGGGCGTCGCGGTGACCTTCGTCGACTGGGACGACATGCCCCGCTGGCGGATCATCGACAAGACGCTGGGCCTGGACATGCCGGAGCCCGCGGAGACGTACCACACGTCCCCGCACCTCTACACCGACCTGCACATCCCCACCGACGTCAGCGGCACCCTGCCGACCGCCGAGCGCACCCGCGCCGGGCTGTCGGCCGAGGTCGAGGAGGACCTCGGCGGCGGACGGTCCCGCCGGGGCGAGGGCGGCCGGGGCTCCCGGCGCGGCGAACGCGGCGAGGGCCGTGGTCGCGGCGAGCGCCGCCCGGGCCGCGCCGGCGGTGCGACCGACGCGCCCGAGGCCGACGCGCCGACCGACACCGCCGAGGACGGCACCCGCGTCCCGCGTCGCCGTCGGCGTCGCCGCGCCGGCGAGACCGTCGCGGGCGAGCCGACCACGGTGATCACCGCCGAGGCCACCGAGGCTCCGGCCGCCGCCGAGGGCGAGGCCGCGAAGCCCCGCCGCCGCCGGCGCCGTCGTGGTGGTGGCTCCGCCGCCGGTACGCCGGCCGAGGCGACCGCCGACTGACCGACGTACGTCACCCGAGATCCCCCGGACCGGTGCACCCGGTGCCGGGGGATCTCCTCGTCCGGGCCGTGATCCGCGGGCTGGGCGGACGCGACACCACCGGCGAGAACCCCCGGACACCGCCGCCGGGACGCGTGCCGGGCAGGCCGCCGGTCGACGAGGAAGATGGAGCAATGCCCGAACCACTGGACGCCGCCCTGACCGAGGTCCGGGCACTGCTGCTCGACCCGGCGCTCACCCGTGCGGTGGCCGCCGGACGCCGGCGTGGACACCGCCCCTCGATGGTCCGCGCCGAACTGCGGCCGGTCGCGCTCAAGGCGGGCCCCCGGTTGCAGATCTCCACCTCCGACGGCTCCCGCCCGTACACCCGCAACGTCGCCCCCGGCCCGGAGGCGGACGCGGCGGTGGACGCGCTGCTGGCCGAGCCGTTCGGCAACTGGCACGTGGAGACGGCCGACGCGACGCTCCAGCTGCGGGTCACCAAGTCCGGCGAGGCGCAGGTGCACCGGGCCGCCGCGGCCCGGCCCGCCGCCGAGCCGGGTGGGCACGACCGGGCGAAGGAGTACCTGCTCGACCCCGGTGACCCGATCTTCGCCGAGATCGGCGGCTCGGCGGCGAAGCGGCGGCAGGTCGACGCGTTCCTGCGGGCGCTGGCGGCGACCCTCCCGGACGACCTGACCGGCCCGCTGCGGGTGGTCGACCTGGGCTGCGGCAACGCGTACCTGACCTTCGCCGCGTACCGGTGGCTGGCGCAGCGAGGGGTCGACGTCGAACTGGTCGGCGTGGACGTCCGGGAGGACCAGCGGCGACGCAACACCGAGCTGGCCGAGCGGCTGGGCTGGGCCGACCGGGTCAGCTTCGTGGCCGGGACGATCGCCGAGGCCGTCGTGGAGCCCGCCCCGGACCTGGTGCTGGCCCTGCACGCCTGCGACACCGCCACCGACGAGGCGCTGGCCCGGGCGGTGCGCTGGCAGGCCCGCTGGGTGCTCGCCGCACCGTGCTGCCACCACGACGTCGCGGCCCAGCTGCGAGCGCGGCCGGCCCCGGCCCCGTACGAGCTGCTGACCCGGCAGGGCATCCTCCGGGAGCGCTTCGCGGACGTCCTCACCGACGCGCTGCGGGCCGGGCTGCTCCGGCTGCACGGCTACCGGGCCGAGGTGGTGGAGTTCGTCGACTCCCGGCACACCCCGCGCAACCTGCTCATCCGGGCACGCCGCACCGGCACCGCGCCCACCGCCGCCCAGCGGACGGAGTACCGGGAACTCGTCGACCAGTGGGCGGTCACCCCACGGCTGGCGGCACTGCTGCCGCCGGTGCCAGTGTCTGACGAGCGTGGTCGAGCGGTCACGGAGGCGACCAGCCGCGTGTGATCCACGCCATTCCGCAGGGTGCGGAGTCCCGCTCACGAGACGGTCTGGTCGATCAGTCAACTGTTTCCCTGCCTTTCCGTACTACCCTCGGAGGCGCACCGCCGGGTGCCGGTCGGGAGGGAAGACCCGCAGGGATGGGTTCCGTAGAGGTTTCTCCGCAGATGGCCTTCGCACGTTTCGTACGGCGCGCCATCGACGACGCCCGCGAGGAACGCGGCTGGACCGTCACCGACCTGGCGTCCCACACCGGCGTCGGTCGGTCGACCGTTTTCCGTTGGCTCGCCGGAGACTGGCAGGACTACCCCGAGCTGGCCAAGGTGCGCGGCTTCTGCGCCGCGCTGGACCTGCCGGTCGCGGCCGCGTTCCGCGCGCTCGGCCTGCCCGACGCCGGTCCCGCGCCCCGCCGGCGCGTCGACGACGGCCCGGTCGAGGCGGACGTCCGGGTGATCCTGCAACGGCTGGCCGACCCGACCGTGCCGGCCGAGGAGAAGCACCACATCCGCGACCTGCTGCGCTACCTGGCCCGCCGCCCCATCCGCCGCGCCGGCTGAGCGCCCACCGGCGCAACCGTGCCTCACCCGGCTTCGGGCGGCAGCCGCGAGGTCAGGGCACGGTCAGCGTGAACTCGGCGGTGCGCACCACGCCGGCGACCTGGAAGTCCAGGTAGAGCCGGTACCGGCCGGGGTCGGGCGTGGTCACCCAGAACGTCACCGCCCCGTCGACCGGCTGCGGCTCGGGGTGGACGTGCAGGTAGCCGAGATCCCCCTCGCGCAGGGCGACCAGGTGTCCGTACGCGCCGAGGTAACGCTCCAGCGCCGGGGGCCCGCCGGCCGAGTCGACACGGAAGGTCAGCGGGACGGTCACGCCGGCCTGCGGGGTGCCCTGGTAGCTGACGGTGAAGCCGTCGACCGTGGCCGAGGACGCCGGCGCCGGCAGCGGCGTCGGCTGGTAGCCGCCCGGCGCGGTCAGGTCCACCCCGAGGGTCACGGCGGTCTGCCGGCCGTCGTCGGCGAGCGCGGTGAAGTCGGCGTACGCCCGCCAGACGCCCGGCTGCGGCAGGGTCAGCGGCACCGACCAGGTGCCGTCGGCCGCCATCGTGGGGTGCAGGTGCTGGTAGCCGGTCAGGTCGCGACGCACCACGATGAGGTGCATCGGCTTCTCGTGCACGACCGCGAACCGGGTCACCGGGCGGCGTTGCGCGTCCCGGACCAGGAAGCGCAGCTCGCCCGCGCGGCCGGCGGTGAACGTGGCGGCCAGGGGGGTGAGCGTGTAGCCCGCCGAGCTGATCGAGAGACCGGCGGCCTGCGCCGCCGCGGCCTGGTCGACGCCGTGCTCGTGGGCGCCCGTGCCCGGCGGGTGGCTGTGGCCGGTGAGGGCGCTGTCCGGTCCCGCCGCCGCGGACGGGCCGCCGCCGTTCAGCCGACCGAGGCCGAAGCCGAGCAGGACGGCGAGCACCAACCCGCCGACGACCAGCGCCAGCCGGACGGTGCCGCGGTCCGGCACGGCCGACACGTGCTCCGGCCCGGCGGACGCCTGCTCCGACGAGACCGGCGCACCGTCGGACGCGACCGGCGCCTGCTCCGGCGGGGTCGGCCCGCCGTCGGGCGCGGTCGGCACGTGCTCCGGGGCCGCCGAGGCGTGCTCCGGCGCGGCCGACACCTGGTCAGGCACCGCCGCCGTCCCGGTCGCGAACGGGCTGCTCATCGGTCATGCCGCCCACGCTACCGCCCGTCGGCACCGGGCCGGCCCGCCGGTGGCGCGGCGTGGCGACGGTCGCAGTCCGCCCCCGCCGGGAACTTTCCCGACCGGTCCGATCATGACGCCGCCGCAGCTCGGGCCCTCCGCCCAGGCATCGGCGACCCGGCCCGCCGGGCGGTGCCGGTGGCTCAGCCGGCCACGGCCAGGGCGAGCGGGAGCACGTCGGGGGCGCCGGCCCGGCGCAGCTCGCGGGCGGCCATCGTCATCGTCCAGCCCGAGTCGACCAGGTCGTCGACGAGGAGCACGGGCCCGTCGAGCCCGGCGAGGGCGTCGGCCAGGTCCTCCGGCACGGCGAAGGCGCCGTGCAGGGCGCGTACCCGCTGGGCGCTGTTGCCGCGCGGGCCGCCGGCCGGCGCGCCGGTCGGCGTCACCGCACCGAGCAGCGGCAGCCGGCCCACCGCGGCGATCCGCTCGGCGAGCGAGCCGACCAGCCGGGGCCGGCGGCGCGAGCCGACCGCGACCACCCCGACCGGGCGGCGCGGCCACCGCTCGTCGCCGTGCGCCCACGCCTTCAACACCTCGACCACGGCGGCGGCCACGTCGTCGGGGACGGCGACGTCCGCCGCCTCCGGCCCGACCAGGTCGCGCAGCCGGCCGCCCCACCCCAGGTCGGACAGCCGCCCCACGGCGCGCCCCGGCAGCGCCTGCTCCGCCGGGGCGATCCGCCCCTTCAGCGGTACGCCCACCGCCTCCAGCCCCGTCGGCCAGAGTTTCTTCGGCGTGATCTCCACCCCGGGCCGGCCGAGGAAGGTCTGCGCGGCGGTCTGCGCCACGTCCGACACGTCGGCCGTGAACAACGGGCCGGCGCAACGGTCACAGCGGCCACAGTCGGCGGCCCCGGCGTCGTCCAGGCACTCGCGCAGGTAGCGCAGCCGGCAGTCGGAGGTGGTCGCGTACTCCCGCATGGCCTGCTGCTCGGCGGTGCGCGCCTCGGCGACGCGGCGCAATCGGGCCTCGTCGTAGACCCAGGGCTCCCCGGTGGCGAGCCAGCCGCCGCGCACCCGGCGGACCGCGCCGTCGACGTCGAGCACCTTGAGCATCAGCTCCAGCCGGGCCCGGCGCAGGTCGACGATCGGTTCGAGCGCCTGGGTGGAGAGCGGACGGTCGGTGTGCAGGGCGGCCAGGACGGCGCGGACCTGCGCCTCGGGCGGGAAGGCGAGCGAGGCGAAGTAGCGCCAGATCGCGGCGTCCTCGGTGCCGGGCAGCAGCAGCACCTCGGCGTGCGCGACGGCCCGGCCGGCACGGCCGACCTGCTGGTAGTACGCGATCGGGGACGGCGGCGCGCCGAGGTGCACGACGAAGCCGAGGTCGGGCTTGTCGAAGCCCATGCCCAGCGCGCTCGTGGCGACGAGCGCCTTGATCTTGTTGTCCAGCAGGTCCTGCTCGGCGGCCCGCCGGTCGGCGTCCTCGGCCTGCCCGGTGTAGGAGGCGACCGCGTAGCCCCGGGAACGCAGGAACTCGGCGGTCTCCCCCGCCGCGGCGACCGTCAGCGTGTAGACGATGCCCGAGCCGGGGAGCCGGTCCAGGTGGTCGGCGAGCCACGCCAGCCGGTGTGCCGGGCTCGGCAGCTCGACCACGCCGAGGCGCAGCGACTCGCGGTCCAGGCTGCCGCGCAGCACGAGGGCGTCGCCCAACTGCTCCGCCACGTCGGCGGTGACCCGGGCGTTGGCGGTGGCCGTGGTGGCCAGCACCGGGGTGCGCTCGGGCAGGTTGCCGAGGAAGGTGCGCAGCCGGCGGTAGTCCGGCCGGAAGTCGTGCCCCCAGTCGGAGACGCAGTGCGCCTCGTCGACCACCAGCAGGCCCGTGGTGGCGGCCAGCTTCGGCAGCACGGTGTCCCGGAAGTCCGGATTGTTGAGCCGCTCCGGGCTGATCAGCAGCACGTCCACGGCGCCGGCGTGGATCTCGGCGGTGATCTCGTCCCACTCGTCGAGGTTGGCGGAGTTGATCGTGCGCGCCCGGATGCCGGCGCGGGCCGCCGACTCGACCTGGTTGCGCATGAGCGCCAGCAGCGGCGAGACGATCACGGTAGGCCCGGCGACGCCTTCTGCGCCGGCCGCCTCCCGGTCCCGCAGCAGGGCGGTGGCCACGAAGTAGACCGCCGACTTGCCCCACCCGGTGCGCTGCACGCAGAGGACCCGACGACGGTCGACCACCAGCGCCTCGATCGCCCGCCACTGGTCCTCCCGGAGCCGGGCGTGCTCGCCGGCCAACCGCCGCAGCACCGCCTCGGCCCGCTCCCGTACCGCCGTCCGATCCTGGCTCATCCGGCATTTCTACCAGCTACGGCGGACGTTCCCCGCTCCCGCGAGACGGCGGACCGCCCGGGGCACACCGCCCGACCGCCCTCGGACGGGGACTGTCCGCGTGCGGGTCGGCCACCGGTGAGGCCGAGGACCCGCGTCACCACCACGCTCGACCCGGTCGACGGTGTGCCGGACGACCGCGCGGACGACGGGCGGGCCCTCAGGGCCAACGCGGCGGCACCGGCGCGTGCCAAGATCTGCGGCGGCAACAGTCCAGCTAGGAAAGAGAATCATGCGAATCACGCAGCAGACCGGCCGCGCCGGCAGGGTCCGGCGGGTCGCGGCGGCAGCCGTGTCCCTGGCGGCCGCGACCTCCCTGGTGGCCGGGTGTGGCAACGACGACGCCCAGGACAACCCGGCGGCCTCCTCGCCGGTCCCGTCGGCGTCCCCGTCGGCCAACCCGAAGAGCACGCTCCTGGCGGCGGTGCCGGACGAGGAGGACCCGGCCTTCCGGTTCAGCGGCAGCGACCCGACCGGCGTCGTCACCGGCGTGGTGGACCCGGCGGGCAAGGGCATGGACCTCACCGTGACCGAGAAGGACAAGGAGCTCGACTTCACGATGAAGCTCTCCTTCCGCCTGATCGAGCAGCGCTCCTGGATGAAGGTGAGCTTCGACGGCGCCGAGGAGCTCAGCAGCATGCTCAAGCTGCCGAAGAAGTGGATGGAGCTGGACCACGCGAAGCTGACCGACCCGGCCAGCGTGCCCTACTACGAGGGTGCCGACCCGGGCAACACCGGCGCGATCCTCGGGGCGATGGGAGACACCGTGACGGACCAGGGCGGCGGGACCTACACCGGGACCGTGGACCTGACCCACGGCGAGCACGTGCGCCAGGCCATGGCCGACGCCGTGGACGTCGACGCGCTGGGCACCGCGGCGAAGACGATCCCGTTCACGGCCGTCATCGGGGCGGACGGGAACCTCACCTCGCTGACCCTGGAGATCCCGGCGGTCGGCAAGCTCAAGGCCACGAAGTACGTCGTGAAGTACTTCGACTTCGGCAAGGCCCCGAAGGTCACCGTGCCGACGGGCAGCCAGGCGCAGAAGGCTCCGGAGTCGGCGTACGAGCTGCTGAACAGCTGACGTACGAGGACGGGAGACGGGGTCGCGGTCGCACGAGGGGGCCGCGGCCCCGACGCCTGCGGGCCGTCGGTCCCCGTCCACGCGCAGGCCCCGCCGATGACGAGCCGTCGCCGGGCGGCGGCAGCTGCGTCATCGGCGGGGCCTGGGCCCGCGCCGTCAGGGGCGGCGGGACGGGGTGCGCAGGGAGTGCTTCAGCAGTGCCAGGCGCGGGGCGAGGCTGGCCAGGCCGCCGGGGAAGAAGTAGACGGCCAGGATGAAGACCGTGCCGAGCACGAAGAGCGGCTGCGACAGCGGGTTGCTCAGGAACGCCGGCAGGGCCTCCACCGCGTCGGACGTGCCGAACGCGACCAGCCGGTGGTCCAGGTACATGTAGAGGATCCCGCCGATCACCGGGCCCCACCGGGTGCCCGGCCCGCCGAGCACCACCATGACCAGCAGCGCCAGGGTCCACTCGGAGGAGGTGATGTGCGGCGAGGCGCCGCCGACGATCAGGACGTAGACCGCGCCCCCGGCCGCCGCCAGGCCGCCGGCCAGGGTGAACGCCACCAGCTTGAAGCGGTACGGGTCGAGCCCGAGCACCCCGATCCGCCGCTCGTCGTCGCGCAGGCCGGCGAGCACCCGCCCGGTCGGCGAGCCGGAGACCCGGTGCACCACGAAGACCACCACTACCAGGTACGCCAGCGCCAGCCAGTAGAGGTTGACGGTGTTGGTGACCCCGACCAGCCCCTCGGGCAGCCCGGAGACGTCAAGCGGCAGCCCTTCCTCGCCGCCGGTGAGCCCGCCGAAGTCGCGGGCCACCAGGATCGCCCCGACCTGGGCGAAGGCGAGCGTCACCATGGCGAACGCGATGCCGACGGTACGCAGCGCCACCGCCCCGAGCAGCGCGGCGAGGATCGTCCCGCCGGTGGTCGCGAGCAGCGCGGCCTGCCACAGCGGCAGCCCCGCCTTGGTGACGAGGATGTCGGTGCCGTAGACGCCGGCGGCGAAGTAGAGGGCGTGCCCGAAGGAGAGCATCCCGGTCCGGCCGAAGAGCAGGTCGTACCCGGCGGCCAGACCGCCGAAGACCAGGCAGACGGCGAGCAGTTGCAGGGTCCCCGGGGAGTTCAGCGCCCCCTCGAAGATCCCCGGCAGGTGCAGCGTCGAGTACGGCAGGATCAGCGCGACCACCAGCGCGACCAGCGGCAGGTACGGGCGCAGCCCGTGCCACCGTCGGCGCCCCGGCGTCAGCTCGTCGGGCACGGCGGCCGGCGGCGCCGGCACCTCGGGGCTCTTGACCTCGGTCATGCCGTTGCCACCTTTCCGGCGATGCCCTGCGGGCGCAGCAGCAGCACCACGGCCAGCAGCGCGACCACGCAGATGTCGCCCAGCCCGGAGGTGCCGTAGTAGTTGACGAACTGTTGGGTCAGGCCGACGGCGACGGCCGCGTACGCGGACCCGATCACCGAGCCCATCCCGCCGATGACCACCACGATGAACGCGAAGATCAGCAGCGAGCCGCCCTGGCCGGGCGAGACGGTGCCGAAGTAGACGCCGCCGAGCGCGCCGGCCAGCGCCGCCGCCGCCCCGCCGATCGCGAAGACCAGGGTGAACGCCTTGCGCACGTCGATGCCGAGCGCGGTGACCATCTCCCGGTTCTCCACGCCGGCCCGGATGATCAGGCCGTAGCGGGTCCAGCGGAGGAAGGCCAGGATCGCGCCGAGCACCAGCACCGCGGCGATGATCAGCAGCAGGCCGCCGTTCGGCACGTTGGCGCCGAGGATCGAGGTGACCTGCCGGCTCCACTCGGGGCGCGGGAACGGCCGGGCGTCCGCGCCCCAGGTGGCCTGGAGCAGCGCCACGCCGGCCAGCGAGAGGCCGACGGTGACGAGCACCTGCTCGATGGTGCGGGAGTAGAGCGGCCGGATCAGCACCAGCTCGACGAGCACCGCGACCAGCGTGCCGGCGGCCACCCCGAAGGCGACCGCGACCACGAAGCCGAAGCCGTCCGACCCGGCGCCCGGCAGGTTGTGCGCCGCCCACCAGGTCCCGTACGCGCCGACGCCGAGGAAGACGCCGTGCGCGAAGTTGAGCACGTCGGCCAGGCCGAAGACCAGGGAGAGCCCGCTGGCGACCAGGAAGTAGAGCGCCGCCAGGCCGAGCCCGGTCAGCGTCAACAGGATGACGGTGTCCATCAGTGCTCGTCCTTCCGTGCGCCGGCCGGCGTACCGGCGGGGTGGTGTCCCTCCGCCGAGCCGACGCCCAGCAGCGACTTGGTCAGGGCGGTCTCCAGCAGCAGTTCCTGCGCGTCGCCGGTCCAGGCGACCTGGCCGGCGGCCAGCACGACCGCGTCCCGGGCGAGCCGCCGGACCACTGCCAGGTTCTGCTCGACGAGCAGCACCGGAACGGATTCGGCGACCCGTTCCAGCACCTCGGCCACCTCGGTCACCACCTTCGGCGCGAGCCCCTTGGTCGGCTCGTCGACGAGCAGCAGCCGGTTGTCGTTGAGCAGCACCCGGCCGATCGCGAGCATCTGCTGCTGCCCGCCGGAGAGCGAGCCGGCCCGTTGCCGTCCGCGCCGGTCCAGCTCGGGGAAGAGCGCGAACACCTTGTCGTACGCCGGGGTGCTGCCCCGCCGCTCGGCGAGCCGGAGGTTCTCCGCGACGGTGAGCCCGGCGAAGACGCACCGGTCCTCCGGCACGTAGCCCAGCCCGCCGCGGACCAGCCGGTGGGTGGGCCGGGCCAGCAGGCTCTGCGCGCCCATCCGGACGGCGCCGCGCACCTCGCCGGCGGGCGGGGTGAGGCCGACGATCGCGCGCAGCGTGGTCGTCTTGCCCACGCCGTTGCGCCCGAGCAGGACGGTGACGCCGGTCGGGGCGACCGTGAAGGACACCCCCTGGAGGATGTGCAGCCCGGCGATGCGGACCGACAGGTTCTCCACACTGAGAATGGGTTCCATCATGAGCCGCCTTTCGTTCGCGACTGCGGGACTCGCAAACCCGGCTCATTCCTCGCGCTCACAGAGCCTCCCCCAGGTAGGCCTCTTGCACGGTGGGGTTGGCCATCACCGTCTCCGGGGTGTCGCAGGCCAGCAGCGCGCCGTGGTGCATCACGGCGATCCGGTCGGCCAGTTCCAGGATGACGTCCATGTGGTGCTCGACCATCAGCACCGACCGGCCGCTGTCGCCGGTGAGCGAGCGGATCACCGAGACCAGCTCGGGCACGTCCTCGGCGCTGACCCCGGCCATCGGCTCGTCGAGCAGCATGACCCGGGGCTCCCCGGCGAGCAGCAGGGCGATCTCCAGCTTCCGCTTCTCGCCGTGGGCGAGGGTGCCGGCCAGCGCCGTACCCCGGTGGGCGAGGCCGACCCGGTCGAGCGCCGCGTCGGCGGCGGCGGCGACCTCCCGGTCGGCCGCCGCCCGCCGCCACAGCTTCATCGAGCCCCCGCGGTGCGCCTGCACGGCGAGCCGGACGTTCTCCCGCACGCTGAGCGAGCCGAAGACCGAGCTTGCCTGGAAGGTACGGCCGAGGCCGAGACGGGCCCGCTGGTGCGGCGGCAGGGGGCCGATGTCCTGCCCGTCGAGGGTGATCCGTCCTTCCGTGGCCCGGCGAATGCCGGTGATCAGGTTGAACAGTGAGGTCTTGCCGGCGCCGTTGGGCCCGATGACGCCGAGGAACTCCCCGGGCGCCAGGTCGAGGTAGACGCTGTCGACGATGGCGACCTCACCGATCCGCCAGGTCAGACCGCGGGTGGCGAGCATCTGGTGTCAGCCCTTCATCGCCACGGCCGGCGGCGCGGACTCGTCCCCGGTCAGCGCCTTCTGGGCGGTGGCCGTGAACGCGGTGCCGCTGCCGGAGAGCTTGGCCTGGAACATCGGCTGGAGCAGCGCGTGGTCCTCGGCGCGGATGGTCATCTTGCCCTTGACCCCGTCGAAGCTCCAGCCCTCCAGCGCCTTCACCATCTTCTCGACGTCGTCGCCGCCCTCCTCGATGGCCCGTACGACCATCTGCGCGGCGGCGAAGCCGTCCGGGTGGAACAGGTCGACGGTGCCGACCTTGGCCTTCAGCGCCTTCACGGCCTCGTTGTCGGAGGCCCCGTCGAAGTAGTGCGACAGGAAGGAGATCTTGCTGCCGGCGGCGCCGAAGGTCGGCCACGAGGCGCGGATGTCCAGGCCGGTGACGACCGTGGTGGAGGAGAGCACGCCCTGCTGGTCGAGCGTCTGCCACATCGCGGGGGCGGTGGTGCCGGCCCAGGCGACGAAGAGCAGGTCCGGCTTGGCGGACTTGATCTGGCTGGCGAACGGGGTGAACTCGGTGGCGCTGGCCGGCGCCCGGACGCTGCTGACGGCCGCGCCCGCGCCGCCGATGACGGCCTTCACGGCCGCCTCGTTGGCGTCGCCGAAGGCGCCGTCCTGGGCGAACACCACGACCTTCTTGCCGGCCGGGTCGCCGATGAACGACTTGGCGGTGACCACGTCCTGGTACGACTGCCGGCCGGAGCGGAACGTGTACTTGTTGGCGCCGGTCACCGCGTCGGTGGCGGCGGGCCCGGAGATGAAGAGGACCTTGTTCTGGGCGGCGATCGGGGCGACCTGGAGGGCCACGCCGGAGGCCGTCGAGCCCGCGATGATCTTGTTGCCCTTGCCGATCAGGTCCTTGGCCGCGGAGACCGCCTTCGCCGGGTCACCCGCGTCGTCGACCCCGGTGACCTCGACGGCCCGGTCGCCCACCTTGTTGGTGCCCTTGGTGGCGAAGTCGAGGCCGGCCTTGAATCCCTCGATGTACTGCTTGCCGTAGCTGGCGAGGGCTCCCGACTGGGAGTAGACCAGGCCAACCTTCACCGGGGCGGCGCTGTCGCCGCCACCGGAGGCGGTGTCCTGCGGGCTGCCACAGGCCGTGGCGGCGAGCGCCGCGGCCATCATCGTGGCGGCGGAGAGGAACACCCGCCGCGTCGTCCGGACCGTCATTGCGACTCCACGTGAGGACTCGGAGGTAGGGAACTCATATGACGGCTCACGCTAGAAGTGACGTCACCCACGGGCTATGTGGCCGAAACACACAAGTAACAGGGGTGGGGTGGTCGGGGGTTACAACGATCACGACGCGGTGGCGACCCCACCCGTCCGCGATGGGCGCCCGCCCCATCGACGGAAGTGATGCTGTGTCGCTCCGCGCCACCGATATCCACACCGGGCCGGTCGGGACCGTCCAGATCTTGGTAGGAAAGTGCCCCCTGATGGGCCGTTTCCTACCAAGATCTGCGGCGTACGCCGCTTGAGGGGAGGTCAGCGGCGGGCGAGGCCCTCGCGGGCGGCGACGGCGGTGTCCGGGTGGTCGGTGAAGACGCCGTCGAGGCCGAGGGCGAGGAACAGCTCGTACTCGGCCTGGATGTCGCCGCGAGCGTTGGGGTCGGCGCCGATGCGCAGGTCGGTCGGCAGGAACTGGTTCTCGGCCCGGAACGTCCAGGCGTGCACGATCAGCCGCTCGCGGTGCGCGTCCCGCACCAGGGTGGTCGGGGCGAGCAGCCGGCCGGTTCCATCCCGAGGGACGATCAGGTTCTTGTTGGCGCCGACGCCGTCGGCGTAGGAGGCGATCCACTTCAGGCCGGCCGGCTTCGCCAGGTCCTGGTAGCTGCGGGCGTCACCGGCGACGGTGAAGTCGTAAGGGCGGCCGGTGGCGTCGAGGAGCTGCGCGAGCCGGACGTCGATCATCTTGTCGAGCTCGCGCAGGTTGGCCGTCTCGAACGACTGGATGATGACCGGCGAGTTGCGGCGGGTCAGCCCGTTGCGCCGCAGCACCTCGACCAGCGGCTCCTCCAGCGGCAGCCCGATGGACGCGAAGTAGCTGGGGTGCTTGGTCTCCGGATAGACGCCGATCGTCCGGCCCCGCGCCCGCCCCTCGCTCCGGGCCAGGTCGATGACCTCCTGGAGGGTGGGCACCTGGAACCGGCCGTCGAAGGCGGTGTTGGTGACACGCACCTTGGGCAGCCGCTCCTTGGCCCGCAGGGTCCGCAGCTCCGCGAGGGTGAAGTCCTCGGTGAACCAGCCGGTGACCGCGACGCCGTCGATGGTCTTCGTGGCCCGGCGCACGGCGAACTCGGGGCGGGCGGCCACGTCGGTCGTACCGCTGATCTCGTTCTCGTGCCGCGCGACCAGCGCGCCGTCGCGGGTGGCGACCAGGTCCGGCTCGATGTAGTCCGCGCCCTGCCGGATCGCCAACCGGTAGGCCTCCAGGGTGTGCTCGGGCCGGTAGCCGCTGGCGCCCCGGTGACCGATCACGAGCGGCCGGTCCGCCGCCCGGGCACGCACGGCGGCGGGTGCCGGGGCGGCCGAGGCCGTCAGCGCCGGCACGGCCACGGCCGCCGCGAGCAGGGCGCCGGCCAGGCCGAGGGCGGAAAGGGTACGTCGCAACGCAGTCTCCTTGTCGTCGAGGAATCCGCCTCAGCAGACAGGCCCGCGTTGACGGCGAGTTGGTCGCTGCCTGGCCGGCGGATGAACCCTCGGGATGCCGGTTTCCACACCCGATCCGCAGCGGAAAAGGAAGATTGTCTGGTGCGCCGGCTTCTTCGTCACCCCGTGCGGCTCGTGCCGCTCGGCTTCCTGGTGACGATCCTGGTCGGCACCGGACTGCTGATGCTGCCCTGGGCCACCAGCGAGTACCGGCACACCCCGTTCCTGACCGCCCTCTTCACCGCCACCTCGGCGGTCTCGGTGACCGGGATGGCGGTGGTCGACACCCCGAACTACTGGAACGGGTTCGGGCTCGTGATGATCACCGTGCTCACCCAGGTCGGCGGCCTCGGCATCGTGACCGGTGCGACCCTGGTGATCCTCGTGGTGGCCCGGCGGCTGGGGCTGCGCAGCCGGCTGCTGGTGCAGGCCGAGACCGCCGAGTTCGGCATCGGCGACGTACGCCGGCTGCTGCTGCGCATCGCCGGCCTCGCGCTGGCCTGCGAGGCGGTCATCACCGCGATCCTGACCGCCCGACTGTGGATCACCTACGACTATCCGTTCGGCCGGGCCCTCTGGGGCAGCGTCTTCCACGCCGTCCAGGCGTTCAACAACGGCGGGTTCGCCCTCCACACCGACAGCCTGGTCGCCTTCTCCACCGACGCCTGGGTCACCCTGCCGCTGGCCTTCGGCACGATCGTCGGCGGGCTGGGCTTCCCGGCGCTCTTCGAGGCGGTGCGGGAGTGGCGGCGCCCCGCCCGGTGGGCGGTCGCCACCAAGCTGACCGTCTGGGGCAGCCTGGCACTGCTGGCGGTGGGCTTCACCGCCCTGCTGACCATCGAGTGGGCCAACCCGCGCACCCTGGGCATCTACACCTGGCCGGACAAGCTCCTGGTGGCGTTCGCCCAGAACTCGTACATCCGCACCGGCGGTTTCAACGTCCTGAACGTGGACGGCCTGGAGGAGGAGAGCTATCCCCTCCTCATCGCGCTGATGTTCATCGGCGGCGGCAGCGCCAGCACGGCCGGCGGGATCAAGGTGGCGACGTTCTTCCTGCTCGCCTTCGTGATGTGGGCGGAACTACGGGGAGAGCCGGACGTGACGGTCGGCAAGCGCCGGGTGGCCACCGCCAGCCAGCGGCAGGCCATCACCGTCACCCTGCTCAGCGTCGCGCTGGTGGTCTGCGGCACGGTGCTCCTGGTCTTCCTCACCGAGGGAGTCCGCTACTACGAGGCGCTGTTCGAGGTGACCTCGGCGTTCACCACCACGGGCCTCAGCGTCGGGGTCGCCGCCGCGCTGCCGGAGAGCGGCCAGCTCGCCCTGATCGTCCTCATGTTCGTCGGCCGGATCGGGCCGCTGACCCTCGGGTCGGCGCTCGCCCTGAACACCCGCCGTCGGCTGTACCGCTACCCGGAGGAGCAACCCATTGTCGGCTAGGAGGACGGACGAGGGCAGTGTCGTGGTGATCGGACTGGGCCGGTTCGGGTGTCACCTGTCCAGCGCGCTGGCCGCGATGAACCACGAGGTGCTGGCCATCGACCGCAACCCGGAGCAGGTGCAGCGGTGGTCGGCGCAGCTCGACCGCGTCGTGCAGGCCGACTCCACCGAGGAGGGGGCGCTGCGCCAACTCGGCGTGGCGGACTTCGGCCGGGCGGTGGTCGCCATCGGTGCCTCGTTGGAGGCGAGCGTGCTGACGGTGCTGGCGCTTGTCGAGCTGGGCGTACCGCAGATCTGGGCGCGGGCCACCTCGACGAAGCACGCCAAGATCCTGGACTCGGTCGGCGCGCACCACGTGATCTTTCCCGAGGCGGAGACCGGGGAGCGGCTGGCCCACCTCATCGTCAGCAGGATGCTCGACTTCATCGAGTTCGGCGACGACTTCGCCATCGCCAAGGTGTGCGCCCCGGAGGCGATGCTCGGCCGGCCGCTCTCGGAACTGACGCCCACCGGACGCTACGGGGTGCGCGTGGTGGGCGTGAAGCTGCCCGGGGAACGCTTCCGGTACGCCACCGACGCCACCGTGATCGCCCCGGGCAGCATGCTGATCGTCGAGGGGGACATCGAGCAGGTGCAACGGTTCTCGGAGTTCAGCTGACCCCGGCGGGCTCAGTCGTCGTCATCGTCATCGTCATCGTCATCGTCCCTTTCCGTGTCCCTTTCCCTTTCCGTTTCCTGGCTTACTTTTTTTCCACCACCCGCCTTGCCCTTGCCCTTGCCGGAGTTGTCGGACTTGGCCTTCGACCCGCCGGAACTCCCGGCCGACGTGCCGGCCTTCTTCGTCGGGGCCTTGACGGTGGGCGCCTTGGCCGGCGCCTTGGTGGGTGCCACGCTGGGCGCCGCGCCGGCCACCCCGGAGACCTGCGCGCCGCAGGTCTCGTCGCCGAGGCGGAACTCCAGCGGCAGCGGGTTGGCCCCGCCGTGGCGGCCGGTCAGGGTGAGTTTCTCGGACGCGCCGGGGGCCAGCGCGGCCCGCTCCGGCGCCGCCTCCACCAGCACCGTGCGCCCCTGCTGGCGCACCGGGACGGGGGTCGCCTTCGTCACCGTCTGCTGGCTGGGGAAGGTGAAGCTCAGCCGCCAGTCGCGCAACTCCCGCAGGCCGGTGTTGGTCAGGGTCAGCTCGGCGGCGAAGTCCTTGCCTGAGTCCGTGCGCAGCGCGTACGTGACCCGGCAGGGCGGCGGCGTCTCCGCCCCCATCCGCGCCTCCGTCGGCTGGTCGATGCCGCCGCTGGCGGGGCTGTGCGAGGTCACCCCCCACAGCGCCGCGGTCACCGCCACCAGCCCGGCGGCGGCCACCCCCGCCTCGATCCGCCGGCGCCGGGTCGCCGCGCGCCGGTTGCGCGTACGGGAGAACGGCAGCGCGTCGGTCGCGGCGGACCAGGGCAGGATCGTGGTGCCGGCGGCGGCGAACGCGGCCTCGTCGACGGGCCCCGATGCGGGGGAGACCGGCACCGGGGCGATCATGCCGGCGGCCTCGGCGAGCGTACGCGCGACCTCGGCGGTGGCGGGCCGGTCACCCGGGCGCTTGGCCAGGCAGCGGCTCACGAGCTCGCGCACCTCGTCGGGCAGCCCCGGCACCGGCGGCATCGGCTCCGGCTCGTTGTACATGTGCGCGCGCAGCATCTGCGTGGTGGTGCTCGCCTGCCACGGCAGCCGGCCGGTGAGCATCCGGTAGAGCAGCAGGCCGACCGCGTACACGTCGGTGGCCGGGGAGACCTGACCGTTGTCGAGCCGCTCCGGGGCGAGGTACGCGGGGGTGCCGAGCAGCGCGCCGTCCGGCCCCTTCTCCTTCTCCCCCACCAGGGCGGAGATGCCGAAGTCGACCACCTTCACGCCGGTGGCGGTAAGCATGACGTTGCCCGGGGTGACGTCGCGGTGCACCACGCCACGGGCGTGCGCGGTGGCCAGCGCCGAGGTGACCTCCGCGCCGATCGTCACCGCCTCCCGCCAGGGCAGGCTGCCCCGGCGCAGCCGGCCGGTCAGCGACTCCCCGTCGACCAGCTCCATGACGACGTACGGCACGGTCAGGCCGACCTGCTCCGACTCGCCGTAGTCGTAGACGTTTGTGATGTTGGGGTGGCACAGCCGGGCGGCGGCCTGCGCCTCGATCCGGATGCGGTGCCGGAACGCGCGGTCGGCTGCCAGCCGCGACGCGAGCACCTTGACCGCCACCTGCCGACCCAGCACCTCGTCGTAGCCGCGCCAGACGACGGACATGCCGCCCGCCCCCAGCTGCTCGATCAGCCGGTACCGCTCGCCCAGCAGTTGTGCGCCGTCCCGGATCGGTCCACCCATGAGGGTCGTAGTTGCCCCGGACCGACCCGGCTACACCTGAAGGGTCGGAATCGGTCAGCGATTCACCCGTTCAGGCGGTGGCGAGGAGCTGGTCCACGGGCGCGTAGTCGTCGGTCAGCACCAGCGCCTCGCCGACGAACGCGGTGAGGTCGGCGCCCGCCAGCAGGCTGGCGTCCTCCCGCAGCTCGGCCAGCCGGGCGCGGACCGCCTCCAGCGGCAGCGGGGCGTCGGAGGCGACGATGAGGAAGTTCGAGCCCTCCTGACCGGCGAGCGCCGCCGCCGGGGCGATCAGGGCGACGTGCCGGAACTCGGCGGCGACGGTGGCCAGCTCGCTGCGGATGAAGCGCAGCGGCGGGTAGTCGATGACGTTCTGCACGTAGACGCCGCCCGGGCGGGTCACCCGGCGGACCTCGGCGGCCATCTCCCGGGTGGCGAGGTGCCAGGGCACCACCAGGTGCCCGAACGCGTCGCCGACCACGAGGTCGCGGCTGTCGGTGGCCTCCCCCGCGACGAGCAGCCGGGCGTCACCCACGACCGCCCGCAGGTCCGGCCCCTGGCGTACGCCGAGCTGGCGCTCGCCCAGCTCCACCAGCCCGCCGTCGATCTCGAACACGACGTTGTCGGTGCCCGGACGGGTGGCGGTCAGGTAGCGGGGCACGGTGAACCCGCCGCCGCCCAGGTGCAGCGCGTCGAGCCGCTGCCCCTGCGGGGCGACCACGTCGGCCACCGCCCCGATCCACCGGGTGTACGCGTACTCCAGGTGGGTCGGGTCGGCGAGGTCCACGTACGAGTGCTGGGCCGAGTTGAGCAGCAGGGTGCGGCCGGAGTCCCGGGCGGGATCGACCTCCACGCTGGCGCAGTGGTAGGCGGTCTCGATGTCGCACGGGTTCGGGGCGACGGTGGTCAGCCCGGCGCCGACGAGACCGAGCACCGCCAGGGCGGCCTTGGCGCGGGCGGGGCCGGGCAGCTCCGCGCGGTCCTGGCGGCGCAGCCACACCCCGAGGCCGAGCCCGGTGAGCCCGAGGGAGGCCGCCAGGGCGAACAGGATGACCGTGCTGGGCAGCGCGGCCACCAGCACGAAACCGGTGACCAGGGTGGCCGTGACCGCGCCCAGCGTGCCCACGCTGGAGAGCCGGCCGACCACCTGGCCGGTGCGCCGCAGGTCGGCGAGCTGGAGTTTGACGACCAGCGGGGTGACGGCGGCGAGCAGGGCCGCCGGCACGAAGACGGCGAGCGCGACGAGCAGCAGGATGGCCGAGGCCGCCCCGCCGCGCAGCACCTCGCCGGCGTACCGGACGACGGGCAGGGTGACGGCCGTGGCGATGCCGGCCAGCACCAGCGCCGGGGCCAGCATCGCCCTCGGGTTGCGCCGGTCGGCCAGCCAGCCGCCCGTCCACGCGCCGTAGGCGATGGCGGCCAGGGCGATGCCGATGACCGAGCTGGTCACCTGGAGGGTCACCCCGACGTACGGCCCGACCAGCCGCAGCGCGGCGGTCTCCAGCACCAGGACGGCTCCGCTGGAGAAGAAGACCAGGAACGCGGCGAGGCCGTTGGGCAGGGCCCGGGCGGTCGAGGCCGCCGGCTGGGCGGGCGGGACCGTGACGTCGGAGGATGGGGAGCTCACCCGCGCGATGGTACGCAGGAAAACTGGACCCCCGGGTCAGTACATCGAGAGATGAACATGGTTCGTGTGGTCGGCGGCGGGGCTGCCGCTGCCGCCGTATGCCCGCCAGCCGGTGCCGGGGTGCCAGATCTGCCGGTACCAGATCACGTAGAGCACGCCCAGCCGGCTGGCGTTGCGCACGTGCCAGGCGGCGAGGCTGTCCCCGTACGACTTGTCCCCGCCGGTGGCGGTCTTGTCCTCGAACCCGCCCGTGGCGGCCGAGAAGTCGCAGGCCCGGCCCTTGGGGTGCTCGCCGGAGCCGCCGCTGCGGTAGCAGGAGACGTGCCGCTTGTAGCCTGCGGCCTGGGTCTGCTTGAGGGCGTTGAGCGTGCGCGGGGTGATGCAGCCGGAGGTGGTCGGGTCGTTCACCGAGCAGGACTCCGACGGCCAGGACCCGTCCGAGTTGCGGGGGGCCGGCTTCGCCGAGGAGGAGTTGCCGCCGCTGAAGCCGCCGCTGCTGCCCGAGCTGACCTCCGCGAGCGCCGCCTCGGCCTCCTTCTTCTTCTTCGCCATCACGGCGAGCTGCTTCTGCTGCTCCCGGACCTCGGTGTCGATGGCGATCTTGGCCTGTCGCGCCTGCTCCCGCGCCTCGATCATGCTGCGCAGCCGCCTGCTGTCGCGCTGCGCCATCATGTCGAGGCTGGCCGCCCGGTCCAGGAACGCCTCCGGGGAGGCGCTGTTGAGCAGCATCGACGTGGGCGTCAGCCGGCCCAGCCGGTAGGACTGGGCGGCCACCTCGCCGACCTGGGCGGTCAGCTCGACCAGCCGGACCTCCACCGCGCCCAACTGCACGGCCAGCCGCTTCTGCCGGACCTTGGAGTTCTCCAGCTTCCCCTTGGCCTCGATGTGCGCCTTGGCGGTGGTCTCCAGGGCGTCCCGGAGCTTCTTGGTGCCGCCCTCGTTGGGCTCCGCGTACGCCGGCACGGCGCCCACGCCGAAGAGCAGCGTGACGGCGACGAGCAGGGCGGTCAGCGGACGGCGGGCACGCCGCCCGGCCGACAGGGCGGTCAGCGGGCGGCGGCCGCGACGCCCGACGGGCATGGTCCTGCGCACGAAAGCATCCTTCCGTCGGCCGCCGGCCCCGGATGACAACACGGCGCGGCGGCGGCCCCCGCCGGGCGCCGGTCGGCGGCCTGCTGGCGGAGACCGGCGGTCAGGATACCGGACGGAGCACGCCGGGCCAGGCCCGCGAACGCCCGAACCGTGGGACCTCCACTCAGGGTCGCAGCGACGTCACGCGCCGTCGAGCAGGGCCTCGCGTACGCCCACCCAGATCTGCTCGCTCGCGGCTACCAGGAGGCCGTGGCCGTCGTCCCCCGGGCGGTAGTCGGTGCCGTCGAAGCGCCGCGCGACCCCGCCCGCCGCCCGGACCAGCAGGGCGCCCGGGGCGTGGTCCCACGGCAGGGTGCGCCAGAAGAGCACGAAGTCCTGGTCCCCGGTCAGCACGTCCAGGTATTCCCGGCCGGCGCAGTGCTGGCCGGGCAGCATCTCGCCCAGCCGCGCGCCGCCCGCCTCGACCAGCGCGCGCGGCGCGGCCGGCAGGGCGTGCGACATCGCGGCGCCGCGCACCGCGTCGAGCGCGGGCGTCCGGTCGCCGGTACGCACCGGCCGGCCGTCGAGCCAGGTGCCCTCGCCGGCCCGCGCGACGGCCAGCGTCCCCGCGAGCGGGTCGAGCACCCACGCGGCGACGGGATCCCCGTCGGTCAGCAGCGCCACCATCAGTGCGAACGGCTGCCGGCCGGCGGCGAAGTTCGAGGTGCCGTCGACCGGGTCGACGAGCCACACGTCGCCGGAGCCGCCCAGGTGCTCCAGCAGGGCCGGGTCGTCGGCGACCGCCTCCTCGCCCACCACGACCGAGCCGGGACGCAGCCGGCGCAGGGCCGCCGAGATCACCTCCTCGGCGCGGCGGTCGGCGACGGTGACAAGGTCACCCGGCGCCTTCTCGCTCACGTCGGCGTCGTCGAGCTTGCGGAACAGCGGAAGCACGACCTGGTCGGCGGTCTCGCGCAGCAGACCACCGACGTCGTCGAGCAGGGTGTCAGCCACGCGGCGGCAGCTTCACCACGCTGACGAAGAACTCGTCGATCTGCCGGACCACGGAGATGAAGCGCTCGAAGTCCACCGGCTTCGTCACGTACGCGTTGGCGTGCAGCTGGTAGCTGCGCAGGATGTCCTCGTCGGCCTGGGACGTCGTCAGCACCACCACCGGGATCCGGCAGAGTTGCTCGTCCTTCTTGATCTCCTCCAGCACCTCCCGGCCGTCGCGGCGCGGCAGGTTCAGGTCGAGCAGGATCAGGTCCGGCTGCACCACGTCGGCGTACTGGCCCTCCCGCCGCAGGTAGGCGAGCGCCTCGGCGCCGTCGGAGACGACGGTCAGCCGGTTGCGGAGCTTGTGCTCCTCGAACGCCTCCTGGGTCATCAACACGTCACCCGGATCGTCCTCGACCAGCAGGACCTCGATCGGGCTCTTGCCGTCCGCCGGCGCGGTCATCCCACCGTCTCCCTCATGTCACCCGTTCTACCGCCTTCCGGTGCCCGGCCGGGCCCGTCCGTGGTCTCCGTCTCGTCGTCGCGCCGGTCGGCCTGCGCCGGGACACCGCCCGTGCCGGCCCCGGCGGCGGACTCGACGGCGTCCCCGGGCGTCCCGTCGCCGTCCCCGGCCACGCCGTCCCCGGCCGCCGGCTCGTCCGATGCCGACGCGGTGGCCGCCTCGATGTCCTCGGGGAGCGCCGGGAGGGTGAAGCGGATCGCCGTGCCCTCCTCGACGCCCGTGTCCACCCAGACCCGACCGCCGTGGTACTCCACGATCTTCTTGACGATCGCCAGCCCGATCCCGGTGCCCGGGTACGCGTCCTTGGCGTGCAACCGCTGGAAGATGACGAAGATCTTGTCGGCGAACTCCGGCTCGATCCCGATGCCGTTGTCCTGGCAGCTGATCTCCCACTCGTCGCCCACGAGACGGGCCGAGACGTGCACCTTCGGGGGCACGTCGGGGCGGCGGAACTTGACCGAGTTGCTGACCAGGTTGGCCAGCAGGTTCGTCAGCAGCGGCTCCTCGCCACGGATGACGGGCAGCTCGCCCCAGGTCAGCTCCGCGTCGGCGTACTGCCGGGCCGCCTCGGTCTGGCCGGCCACGTCGCCCATGACCTTGTTCATGTCGACCTCGGTGAAGCCGGTGGTGAGCCGGCCGATCCGGGAGAAGGCGAGCAGGTCGTTGATCAGGCGCTGCATCCGCTGCGCGCCGTCGACCGCGAACGCGATGTACTGGTCGGCCCGCTCGTCCAACTGCCCCGCGTAGCGGCGCTGGAGGAGCTGGCAGAAGCTGGCCACCTTGCGCAGCGGCTCCTGGAGGTCGTGCGAGGCGACGTACGCGAACTGCTCCAGGTCACGGTTGGAGCGGGTGAGCTCCTCGGCCTGCTTCTGGAGCTGGCTGTTGACCCACTCGATCCGCTCCCGGGCCTCCCGTACCTCGGCCAGGTCCTTGGCGATCTTGCGCCGCATGGCGTCCACGTCCTCGGCGAGCCGGAGGAACTCGGGCGGGCCGGCGCCGGCGATCCCGTGCTGGTAGTCGCCCTCGGCCACCTCGCGGACCTGGTCAGCGAGGCCGGTCAGCGGGCGGATCACCATCTTGTCCAGGGAGACCAGCAGCATGCTGCCGGCGATGATCACCACCGCGACCGCGACGATCAGCAGGACGACCAGCAGGTTGCTGGTCCGCCGGACGTCCTCGGCGCTCCGCTGCCGGGCCTCGAAGATCTCGAACTGGAGGTCGTCCAGCGCGCCGCGGACCGCGTCGAACTGCTCCCGGGCCTGATCGGTGATCAACGCCTGCCCCGCGGCGGTGCCGCGCTGCTGCGTCGCGGTGACCACCGGCACCGCCACCGCCCGGCGCCACTCCTCGGCCCGCTGCTCCACCTTTAGGAGCTCCTGCCGGATCTCCGGGTAGTCGCCGAGCAGCCGCTCCATCGAGACGACCAGGTCCTGCTCCCGCTTGCGCCCGGCGTCGTACGGCGTCAGGTCGGCCGGGTTGCCGCTGACCGCGTAGCCGCGCACCGCGGTCTCCTGGTCCAGCAGCGCGTTCTGCACCTCCTGCGCCTGCACCCGCAGCGGCCCGGTCTTGTTGAGGATCGCGTCGATGTGCATGCGGTTCTTCGTCGCCACCACCACCGCGCCGCCCGCCAGCCCGATCAGGAGGAAGGCGACGACGGTGAGCAGCATGACGACCCGCTGACGCAGGGTCCACTCGCGGACGCCCGTCACCGGCCACCGCCCCGGCTGACCAGGAGCATGGCGACGTCGTCGGCGAACGGACCGCCGTTGAGCTGCTCGGCGCGCCCGACCAGCCAGGCCGGCAGCTCCGACAGCGGCACGGCGAGGGTCGCCGGATCGGCGAGCAGTCCGCTGAGGCCCGGCACGTCGAGGCGCTCGTCGCCCTCGCCGATCCGGCCCTCGATGAGGCCGTCGGTGTACATCAACAGGGACCAGTCATCGGTGTCGAACTCCAGGTCGTAGGCCACGGGCCGGCGGGGTCGTACGCCGAGCAGCAGGCCGCCCGGTGCCGGAACCGGCACCACCTTGCCCCCGGCGAGCAGCAGCGGCGGCGGGTGCCCGGCCAGCCGGACGGTGGCCCGGTTGGCGTCGAGGTCCAGCCGCACGGTCGCGACGGTCGCGAAGATCTCCTGGAGCCGGCGCTCGCTCATCAGCACCTGTTCCAGCGCCGGGAGCACCTCGTCGTCGGGCACACCCGCGAGGATCAGCGCCCGCCAGGCGACCCGGAGCTCGACGCCGAGGGCCGCCTCGTCCACGCCGTGCCCGCAGACGTCGCCGACGATCAGGTCGAGCCGGTCGGGCCGGGTCTGCACCACGTCGTAGAAGTCACCGCCGATCAGGGCGGCGTGCCGGCCGGGCCGGTAGAAGGTGTGCACCGCGACCACGTCGGTGGTCATCAGCGGCTGGGGCAGCAGGCCCCGTTCGAGGCGGGCGGACTCGGCCTGGCGCAGCTCGACCTCACGCAGCCGCCGGGCGTTCTCGTCGGCCCGCTTGCGCTCCACCGCGTAGCGCAGCGCCCGGGTCAGCAGCACCCCGTCGACCTGGCCCTTGACCAGGTAGTCCTGGGCGCCCTCGGCGACCGCGACGATGCCGAGGTGCTCGTCGGAGCGGCCGGTCAGCACGCAGACGGCGGCGCCGCTGGCCATCTCCAGCACCTGACGCAGCCCGTCGAGGCCCTGCGCGTCGGGCAGGCCCAGGTCGAGCAGGACGCAGTCGACGCCCATCACGCGCTGCCGGGCCTCGCTGAGGCTGGTGGCCACCAGCAGGTCGATCATCGAGTTGGTCTCGGCGAGCAGCTCACCGACCAGGAAGGCGTCGCCCTCGTCGTCCTCCACCAGCAGCACCCGCAGCCGCTCGCCGGGAGGCAGGTTGGGATGACGTCCCATGCCGCCGTGCGGATACGGCGCGACGGAGGAACCGGCCAGGCCGGTCCCCCGGTGCGGCCGGGTCACCGCCGCGAGACGCGGGAGATCGCTGGTGATGTCGGGCTCCTTCCGAGTGCCCTGCTGATCCTGTATTAGACAACGTTCGCACACAACACGACGGGCCCCGCATGCGCGGGCATGGGTCGGATCACTGTGCGGCGAGGGGCAAAGCGGGCGTCCGCGCTCCCTGCGGCCCACACCGGGAGTCCCGCTGACGGCCGCCGGGGTGCAGGATGGTGCCCACCTGAGACCAGTCCCGAGGAGACCCCGTGGGCGCACCCCCCACCCGCCCCGCCGACCGCGCGCTGGCCCGGCCCCGTCGCCGGCTGGCCGCCGCCGCGGCGGCGCTCGCCGCGCTCGTCGCCGTCGGCGCCGGCACCCTGCTCGACCTGCGCACCCCCGCGCCGCGCCCGGCCGACGCGCCGCCGGGCGAGTTCAGCGCCGCCCGGGCGTACGAGCACGTCGAGGTCGTCGCCGCGCGGACGCACGTGGCGGGCAGCCCCGCCAACCACCAGGTCCGCGCCCACGTCGAGGGCGTGCTGCGCGGCCTCGGCCTGGAGACCGAGGTGCAGGACACCGTCGCGCCCGAGGCCGGCCAGCTCAGCGGGGCGGCCGGCGGGGCCACCCTGGCCCGGGTCCGCAACGTGGTGGCCCGGCTGCCCGGAACCGACCCCACCGGCAAGGTCTTCCTCGTCTCGCACTACGACTCGGTGCAGTCCGGGCCGGGCGGCAACGACGACGCCGCCGGCACCTCGGCCATCCTGGAGGTGGCCCGCGCCCTGGCCGCCGGCCCTCGGCCGCGCAACGACATCGTCTTCGTGCTCACCGACGCCGAGGAGGCGTGCCTGTGCGGGGCGGCGGCGTTCGCGTCCAGCCACCCGCTGGCCGCCGGCGGCGGCGTGGTGCTCAACCTGGAGGCGCGCGGCTCGACCGGCCCGGTGATCATGTTCGAGACGTCGCGGGACAACGCCGCCCTGGTGGACGCCTTCGGCCGGGCCGCGCCGCACCCGGTGGGCACCTCGTTCGCCGTGGAGATCTACCGCGCGCTACCCAACGACACCGACTTCACCGCGTTCCTCGACAACGACTTCGTCGGGCTGAACTCGGCGTACATCGACGGCGGGGCGATCTACCACACCCCCCTGGACACTCCCGCCGCCATGGACCGGGCCAGCCTCCAGCACCACGGCGACAACGCCCTCGGCCTGGCCCGCGAGTTCGGCCGCGTCGACCTGAGGGCGCTGGACTCCGGGCACGACGCCACCTACTTCCCCGTCCCGGGCGGGCTGGTCCGCTACCCCGGCTGGCTGGTCCTGCCCCTGGCGCTGCTCGCGCTCGCCGCCGTGGTGGCCCTCGGCTGGCTCGCCCTGCGGCGGGGCCGCACCACCGGGGCTCGGCTCGCCGCCGGGTTCGGGCTGGCGCTGCTGCCGCTCGTGCTCGCCCCGCTCGCCGCGCAGCTGTTCTGGGGGGCGATCACCGCGCTGCGGCCCGGCTACGCCGAGCTGCTCGACCCGTACCGGCCCACCTGGTACCGGCTGGCCGTGGTGGCGCTCGCCGCCGCCGTCCTGTGCACCTGGTACGCGCTCACCCGCCGCCGGGTCGGCCCGGCCGCGCTCGCCATCGGCGGGCTGGGCTGGCTGGCCGTGCTCGGGGTGCTGCTCGCCGTGCTGGTGCCCGGCGGGGCGTACCTGGTCACCCTGCCGGCCCTGGCCGGCGCGCTGGCCGGGCTGGTCGCGCTGAGCGTGCGGATCGACGGTCCGTGGCCGGTGGTCGCGACGACCCTGGCCGCCGCGGTGGCCGTGGTGATCCTGCTGCCCACCGTCGTCCTGCTCTTCCCGGCGCTCGGCATGGCCATGGGCGGGGTCGCCGCGCTGGTCGCGGTGCTGCTCGGCCTCGCCGCGCTGCCGGTGGTCGACCTGCTGCACCCGCAGGCCGGCGGGCAGCGCGGGCTGCTCGCCGTGCGCGCGCGCCGACTCGGCGCGCTGCCGGCCGCCGCCACCACGCTGGCGGCCGTGGTCCTCGCCGGGGTCGGGCTGGCCGTCGACCGCTTCGACGCCGCGCACCCCGCGCCCACCCACCTGATGTACGCCCTCGACGCCGGCACCGGCCAGGCCCGCTGGCTCAGCCACGAGGAGGACCCCCAGCCCTGGACCGACGGTTACGTCGACGGGGTGACCGAGGTCGCCGACTTCCCCGGTCTGGGCGACGCCGAGCTGCGCGCCGGCCCGGCGCAGGCGGCGGACCTGCCCGCTCCGAAGCTGGAGGTGCTCGCGGACACCACCGCCGGCACCGAGCGCACCCTGCGCCTGCGGCTCGTCCCGCAACGCCAGGTCCGCCTGACCACCCTGCACGTCGACGCGGCGACGGCGACGGTGCTGCGGGCGGAGGTGGCCGGCCGGGCGGTGCCGGTGGAGGCCCGGGAGGGCCGCTGGGGCTTCGGCCTGGTCTTCCACGCCCCGCCGCCGGAGGGGATCGAGGTGACGCTGACCGTGACGCCGAAGGCGGGGCAGGTGGCGCTGCGCGCGATGGACGCCAGCGACGGCCTGGACGCGCTGCCGGGCTTCCGGCCCCGCCCGCCCGGCATCGGCATCGTGGGCTCGCACAGCTCGGAGATGCTGGCCGTGGCCCGCACCTATCCGCTCTAGCGGAGCCTGACGGCGGGGTGGGGCGGGGCGCCGGGGCGGACCCGGGCCCCCCCCCCCCCCGGCGCCCCGGGGGGCCCGGGGGAGAGCCCG